>JAYSVQ010000259.1:0-1852 GCA_043718485.1 Bacteroidota bacterium | reverse complement strand
TTGTATGTTACCCTACTTTTGGTGGAAGCGGTGTTGTGGCAACCGAACTGGGAAAATTTCTTGCCCTCAAGGGACACAAGATTCATTTTATTACTTACAACAGGCCCGTTCGTTTATCTGGTTTTTACCAAAACATATCCTTCCATGAGGTTAGGGTAGAGGATTATCCCTTATTTGATTTTCCGCCTTATGAGTCTGCGCTCACGAGTACGATGGTTGATGTTGCCCGTTACCACGACTTAGATTTGTTTCATGTGCATTATGCCATTCCCCATGCAGCAGCAGGTTATTTGGCAAAGCAGATTTTAGCTTCAATGGGGAAACGGGTTCCGCTTATAACCACACTTCACGGTACAGATATTACCCTGGTTGGGCGCGATAAAAGTTATGAGCCTGTAGTTTGCTTTTCAGTTGAAAATAGTGATGGGGTTACCTCTGTTTCTCAATATTTGAAAGATGCAACTTATGATGCTTTCAACATTAGTAAAGAAATTGAAGTCATTCCAAATTTTGTTGATTTAAATCGATTTAGGCGGCAGGATAAAGACCATTTCCGAAAGATGATTGCACCCCATGGAGAGAAATTGGTGGTGCATACATCAAACTTCAGAAAGGTGAAAAGAACGGAAGATGTGATTCGAACCTTTAGCCTCATACAAAAGGAAATTCCGAGTAAATTATTAATGGTGGGAGATGGGCCAGAGCGTCACCAGGCAGAGGACCTTTGCAGGGAGTTAAATATTGTTGATTCTGTTGTTTTTGTGGGAAGTCAAAACCCCGTAGAGGAAATCTATTCTGTTGCCGATTTATTTTTACTGCCATCAGAAAATGAGAGTTTTGGATTGGCTGTACTCGAGGCCATGGCTTGTGGAGTTCCGGTTGTAACTTCAAATTCAGGAGGATTGCCGGAATTAAACATTGATGGAGAAACGGGTTTTGCTTGTAATGTTGGGGATGTGGTTTCAATGGCAGCTTCAAGTTTGAAAATACTTTCCTCAGATGAGAATTGGAAAAAGTTCTCTGCTGCTGCATTGAAAAGGGCTGAGGCTTTTAGTCCTGAAAAAATTATTCCCATGTATGAAGATTTCTATCGCAAAGTCATTCAAAACGAAGTTAGCCTGAGTTTATGAATGCACTCTTTTGGTTAATGGGAATTTTGCTGGGTTTCTACCTGGTGATGTTCTTGTTTGGCAGAAGTATTGGAATGTTTTTTATGAAGGCACTTGCCAAGATGGCCATGAAGAACATGGAAAAAAGTAGTCAGGAATATCAAAAGTCGTTTGACTCTTCCCCATTTGAACAAAAATTTAGAACCGAAAAGGGAGAAGTGGTTTCGATTCCTAAAAAAGGAAAAGAAGAGACTAAAAAATCAGTATTTGGTGAAACGGTTGATTTTGAGGAATTGAAATAAAACCTATTCGGTTCTCTCAATTCTCATCACCTGAGTTTGGTTTTCTGTTTTTACTTTCAAAAGCCAAATTCCCGTTGAGGAGATAGGGATTTCGATTGGAGAATGAGTTCCGGCGCGGATGCTTTTTTCCCAAATTACTTTTCCCTGCAAGTCATACAATAAAAGATTTGCAGGTTCAATTTTACCCAAGTTACTTTTCAAATACACATTTCCGGTTGTGGGATTGGGAAACAAAACAAAATCATTCAGCGCCGAAATGGGATTCAAGCCAACTACGATGTTTACATTTTGGCAAATGGAATCTTGGCAACCGACCGAATCTGTAATTTTCAAACATACATTGTAGGTATCTAAAGCCGGGAAAGAATGCGATGGATTTGCAACTGAGCTTGTGCCACCGTCTCCAAATGTCCACGAATATTGGCTGAAGCCTGCATCGGC
>JAYSVQ010000258.1:0-5295 GCA_043718485.1 Bacteroidota bacterium | reverse complement strand
GCCGATGGCGTTACACACTTCAGCACTTTCTTTATTGCGCTCTGCGATTTCCATTCCCAACAAAGCGTGTGGCAATTCCGGAGAATCTTCGGGCACTTTACCAATATCGTGAAGCAGTCCGGCACGTTTTGCGAGTTTAGCATTCAATCCTAATTCAGCGGCCATTGTGGCACAAAGTCTGGCAACTTCTTTTGAGTGTTGCAATAGGTTTTGACCGTAAGAGGAGCGGTATTTCATTCGGCCTACCATCTTCACCAATTCTGGTGTTAGGCCGTGGACTCCCAATTCTATAACCGTTCTTTCACCGGTTTCAACGATGTCTTCATTGATTTGCTTTGTGATTTTGTTTACGACCTCTTCAATGCGTGCCGGGTGAATGCGACCGTCTTGTACTAATTTGTGTAAGCTAAGGCGGGCAATCTCACGGCGAATGGGGTCGAATGCAGAAAGAATAATGGTTTCGGGTGTATCATCAACTATAATTTCCACGCCGGTAGCGGCTTCAAGTGCGCGAATGTTGCGCCCTTCACGCCCGATGATTCGGCCTTTTATTTCATCACTTTCAAGTGGGAAAACCGAAACGGTATTTTCTATTGCATGTTCTGCAGCGGTACGCTGAATCGTTTGAATGACGATGCGCTTCGCTTCTTTGGTTGCCGTTAATTTGGCTTCTTCAATATATTCACGCACCTGTTGAGAAGCTTGCACTTTCGCCTCATCTTTTAAGGCTTCGGCCATGCGGTTTCTTGCCTCTTCTGCTGTAACGCCTGCAATTTTCTCTAATTGGTCAACTTGCGCTTTGCGCATCTTTTCAATCTCTTCTGACTTGCGGCTGATGCTGTCAATTTGCTGGTCTATGTTTGCTTTTAAAGAATCGGTGCGGTTTTGGTCTTTCTTCACTTGCTCCATCTTTTGATTCAGCACTTGTTCTTTTTGGCGAATGCGATTTTCACCAGCTTCCACTTTTTTCTGATGGTCGAGGTACTCGTCTTTGGACCTGCGTTGCATTTCCATTACTTTTTCCTTGGCTTGATGCATTCGCTCGTTAGAGGCATTTTCAGCCTTCAAAGAAGCTTCTTTCATCAGCGCATCTGCTTTGATTTTAGCTTCTTCGATTTTCTTATTTCCGTTTTTATTTCCTACCAAAAAGCCGATCAGCAATCCTGCGACCAACCCTGCGGCGATGATGATAATTGTGGTTGTATCCATGATATTTATGCAAAGTTTAATTCAGTGTCAATTGCACTGGCTTTGTCATAAACGGAATACCGGGGATTGAGATTATTCGTCGATTTTCAGTACCACATCGTTGAGGCGGCTGAAAATTTTGCTAATCGCAGATTCTGTATTTTGGCTTTGTTTTCTGAAAAGGGTATTCTGATTTATATTGTCAGTCGCCAATTCCAGGCAGCACATTATTACCAAATCTAGGTCGTCTTTTACGCTGAACCGTTCTTTGTACGCCTTAACCTTGTCGTTAATCAGGCGTGCAGCAGCTCTAACTGCCTCTTCTTCATCGGCTCCCACGAGCAGGGGAAAGGGCCGGTTCAGTATATTGACTTTGATCGAGTATTTTTCCAAAAACTTCCTCCTTTATTCATTAATCAGTTTCAAGCACTGATCAATTTCCCTGATATACCGGTTAATTCGTTTTTTTAGTTCGTCGATTTCTGCAGATCCACCTTCTTCAGAACTAATAGTCCGGGCCAGTTTTATCGTCTTCTCCCTATCCTCCAAACTTATCTTCTCTTGTTTCATTACTGAAAATTGAGATTCCAATTCTTTCAGACGGGATTTTAATTCCTTATTTTCCTTTACGACTAAAGATACCTTGCGCAGAATGTAATCAGCCTGCTCGCCGACTTCTTTCAAACGGGGTGTAAGCGTATCCAATTTTCGTAAACTTTCGTGCGAAACTATGAAAATCCCTGCCAAATGCCAACAAGTCCTGACCTTGACCTGTACTTTTTACAGGCCAAAGCAAAAAATTGATAATCAAACGGTTATTTTCTAAGAAGAAGACCCGGAATGGCCTCCAACACCTGATACACCCGGTTCATTGCCTTGTCTGCAACCTCATCGGTCAGCGTTTTGTCTGGGTCGAGCAAAATTAAGTTGATCAAATAGCTTTTTTGGCCCTTTTCGATGGTATCGCCCTTATACACATCTCTAATTCCCACTTCCCGAATCAACTTAGGGCTTACCTTAATAATTGCCTCTCGAATAATGCCATATTTCACGCTTTCGGGCACAATCATAGAGATATCGCGTTGAATAGAGGGAAATTTGGGGACTTCAGAAAACTTAACCTTGACGCCTAAGGCCACTTTTGACAGGGCATTCCAATCCATTGCAGCATAAAAAACAGCGGTTTTTACTTCGTTTTTGAGCAAAATATCTGTTTTGGCAGCTCCCATATAACCAACTACTTTTCCATTGAGCGTTGCCTGCATTCCGTATTCAAGCCAGGGGTGGTTCTCTATTTCGCTCCAATCTAATTTTATTCCCAACCATGCCTCAATCGTTTCAAGCCTTCCCGACAAATCAAAAAACGAGCTCTCTTTTTGTTTGTCAAGCCAATTGGGCCGGCTTTGATTTCCGGTCAGGTATAAAGCCAACATTTCCTTTTCTGTGAATTTGCCATTCACCTTTTGGTATTGTTTTCCAAATTCAAATAAGCGCAGGTCAGTTTGTTTGCGGTTGTGGTTGTGGGCAATAATCTCCATAACCGGAATCAGCATTTCATTTCTCAACACAGCCATATCCTCGCTCAGATTATTGATAAGGTTAGCTGTGTTATCGCTTTGCCAGGATCGGTTTACCAAAGAATTCACCACGATTTCACGCCAACCTGCACCAGCTAATCGCTCGGCTAAGCTTCTCTTCAATTCCCATTTTGGGGTAATGTAATCTTGTCCGGTTCGGAACCGGTTTTGCCCATCGGTATGAATGTTGTTTTGTCCGAAAATTCTAAGAATCTCTTCCATTACATCTTGGGGACGTGTAACATCGACCCGATAGGGTGGAATGCTTAGTTCTAAAATACCCTTCTCTTTTTCTTTGACTTCGATTTCGAGTGATTCTAATATTGATTTTATTTCATCCACAGAAAAGTCACGTCCCATGATTTTATTGGCACGCTTTACATCAAAAGAAAGGGTATGGGGATGAATTTTTTTAGGATGAGATTCTACCAAAGCAGAGGCTTTGCCTCCACATAATTCCAATAAAAGTTGGGTGGCTCTTTTCGCTGCATATTCGGTGATGTTGGGGTCAACGCCCCGCTCAAATCGGTAGGATGCATCGCTGATTAAGCCTAATCTTCTCGATGTTTTGCGAATGCCCGCCGAACCAAACCAAGCAGATTCCAGCAATATGTTTTTGGATTGTTCAGTTATGGCGCTATTGGCGCCACCCATTACGCCGGCTATCGCCAAGGGCCTTTCTGCGTCACAAATCATGAGGTCGATGTTGGCCAGCATCTTACGCTCTTGATTGTCGAGGGTAGTAAAAGTGAAATCTTTGTCGAATGTTTTAACCTCAATCTTATTTCCTTTTATGGAATCTGCATCAAAGGCATGCAGGGGTTGTCCGGTTTCGTGAAGCACATAATTGGTCACGTCAACCACCACATTTATGGGCCTTGCGCCAATAGAGAGCAAGCGATTTTTTAGCCAATCGGGACTTGGGCCTACATTCACATCTTGAATGAGAATGCCGATGTAACGGCCACATCTTTCCGGCTCTGGTAAATGCAGGCTTACCGGATTTTTTTGGTCGAGAATGGGAGCAACAACCGGAAGAATAGCTTTTTTTCCGGTGAGGGCAGCGACATCACGCGCCACACCGAAATGGGAGGCAGCATCGGCACGGTTGGCCGTGAGGCCTATGGTTAAAATAGCATCAGATTCAATATTAAAAACCTCGGATATGGGTGTTCCCGGCGCAAGTTGAGGGTCTAAGACCAAAATACCGGCATGGCTTTCACCTATTCCCATTTCATCTTCTGCACAAATCATTCCCTCAGAAACTTCACCTCTTATTTTACTTTTTGATAGCGTAATCGGTTCGCCCGCATTTGGGTAAAGCGTTGTACCGACCAAGGCGACGGCAACCTTTTGCCCCTCAGCTACATTGGATGCGCCACACACAATTTGCAGGGGTTCATTATTACCTATCTCTACTTTACAAACCCGCAGGCGGTCTGCATTTGGGTGTTGTTGAGCTGAAATTACATGGCCCACGACAAGGCCTTTTAATCCGCCTTTTACACTTTCAAAAGTCTCGATTTCTTCAACTTCCAACCCACACAGGGTAAGTCTTTCGGCCATTTCATCAGCACTCCATTCGACATCGACATATTCTTTTAGCCAGTTTACCGAGATTTTCATTTCTATAAGTTGAGGGCCAAAATTAAAAGGCTAAAACCATAAAACAGAAAAGGTTTTACCAAGGTTTGGTCAGATCACCGGGTTTGTATAGGTGTTCCCGTACCGTATAGTAGCTGCCTTCTTTCTTTTTATTGAGTTGAAGCTTGCTCTTGCCCGCTAATCGATACAGCAGGGCAATCGGAGTTAAGACTAGAAAAAAGGTGAGTGTTAAAAGGATTCTTGAGTTAATGAACCCCAGTAATTCGGCGAATTTCATCCAAATCCAGTCGATTTTGGTAGAAAGGACAGGGCTGAACAGGCCAATTAAGGAAAGCAAAAGACAAAGCCAAAGCAGGGCTTCAGTTTTATAAACGATGAAAAGCAGCAAACAGGCTGTAGCTAAGATGAGCAGGGTTTGATATTTTCGAATGGGAGGTGCCTCCATTAAAAAATAGAATAAATAAAGGGGGAGGCAGCACCCGATGAACTTGCCAGCATTAATAAAACGGCGATTAGCACCAAAACCAAGAGCAAGGGCAGCATCCACCAGAGTTTGCGCTCCCACATGAATTGAAGAAACTCACGAATGAAGGAGTCATGAACCTGACTTTGGCTTTCTTGTACTTCTTCTTCTTCAAACCTTGGTTTACCTGACATCAGGCAAAGATAGCGGGGCTTTGACTGCGTTTGGGCAATCAGCTGAAAAAATGCGCTATCAAATAGAAAAGCAGCAAAATTCTGAATCCGCCAAGGTTGGCAGGGCTTGATTCTTATGATTTAGATGATTTGTGTGTTTTGGGTAGGTGTGTGTTTTCGAAACGGTGCTTAAGGCTCTCGAAGCCACCGTGTCTTTCATGGCTTTTCTATCCTTAACCCAGCTTTATCCAACAGCTACAAATCGGGTACATACTCCGTATATACTCCG
>JAYSVQ010000257.1:0-1855 GCA_043718485.1 Bacteroidota bacterium | reverse complement strand
GACAACAGAGTCAGCTGCCGTAAGTGCATTTAAGGTTATCAAACCTAAAGAGGGTGAACAATCAATAATGATGAATTCGTAGGAATCTTTTAATCCACCCAACACTTCCTTCATCCTTTTTTCGCGGTTGGGCAAGTTTACCAATTCAATTTCAGCCCCAACTAAGTCGATATGAGAGGGGATGAGGTCTAAATTTGGAGTTTCCGTTTTTAAAATGATGTCTTTGGCCTTGACATCATCGTTTATCATTGCCTCATAGATACTTGTGCTAATGTTTCTCGGGTCGAAACCGACACCACTGGTCGCATTTGCTTGTGGATCAGTATCTACCAACAGAGTTTTAAACTCTAATGCGGCTAAACTTGCTGCGAGATTGATTGCTGTGGTGGTTTTACCCACTCCACCTTTTTGGTTTGCGATTGCGATGATTTTGGCCATTTTGTGCTTTCCTTGGGGAAAAAGGATGATTTTGATTTAGCTTTGCTTTGATGCTTCCTGAATTCGAAGCTGGTCAAAATTAACCACATCCGGGCTTAATGAAGGGTAAAGACCTTTTGTATTTATGCACAGTTTTCCTGTTAATTTCATGTGGAAAAGGACGGGACCCTGAAATTTGGCGTAACATCTTCAGAATGAACCTCTCCAAGGGTTGCAGAACCCTCGACCCAGCCTATGTTCGAGACCAAGCTGAGACCTGGATGTGTGCCCAACTGTTCAATGGATTGGTCGAATTAAATGATTCCCTACAAATTAAACCCTCGATTGCGCGCAAATGGTTCATTTCTGATTCCGGTCGGGTGTACGACTTTTTCTTAAGAAGCGATGTTTACTTTCATTCTGATCCTTGTTTTGAAGGGGGGAAGGGTCGCAATGTCAAAGCCTCTGATTTTGTTTATTCTTTTTCCCGGGTTTGTAATCCTAAAAATGCAAGTAATGGCACATGGATTTTCAATGGAAAAATAAAAGGATTGACTACCTTTTTGGCTGGAGAATCTGAAACGATTTCGGGATTTGTTGCAGTAAATGATACCCATTTTAGGATTGAATTAAATCAGGCTTTTCCCCCTTTTTTAAGTACGCTTTGTATGCCTTATGCCTATGTAGTTCCCATTGAAGGAATTCAAAAATACCAAAAGAATTTTCGCAGCCATCCTGTGGGTACCGGGCCTTTTCAATTTATGAGTTGGAAAGAAGGAAGCAGTTTAAATATGCTTAAGAATGAAATGTATTTTGAGGAAGAAGATGGGATGCAACTTCCTCTTTTGAATGGAATTGAAGTGCGATTTATTGAAAGTGAACTTTCCGCTTTTATTGAGTTTTCACAAGGAAGGTTAGATTTCATAAACAATTTAGATGCCTCTTTTCGGGATGAAATCATGGAGCCGGGTGGGCAAATTAAACCTGCTTACAAAGCGAAATATAAATTCATTTCCACACCTCAACTCAATACTGAATATGTAGCCATTCAATTAGACAGTACCTTGGCCATCACAAAAAATTCTCCTTTAAAAGATGTTAGGGTTCGAAAAGCGTTGAGTTATGCTATTGACAGAGAGAAAATGGTGCATTATTTATTGAACGGAAATGGAATTCCGGCATACGGTGGCATAGTTCCCTTTCAAAGCCCAGGGTTTGAGAATAAAGCAATTGTTGGGTATACTTATGAACCCGAAAAAGCAGCCCAATTATTATCAGAAGCAGGTTTTGTGGGAGGGATGGGTTTTCCTGCATTAAGTATAAAAACAAGTTCCACTTTTCAAGAATTGATGGAATTCGTCCAAAAATCTTGGGAAAAGTTGGGAATAAAAGTTTCTGTTGATGTTATGCAATCGGGTGCCTTGCGAGATGTTTCCTC
>JAYSVQ010000256.1:0-1856 GCA_043718485.1 Bacteroidota bacterium | reverse complement strand
CCGCTTTAGGTTGGTTTAATCAATTTGGGTTTAAACTGCCCTTAAGCATGTTGGTGATATACGATTCCTTCATTCATTCGGGCAGCATTCTCAATAAATTGCGCGAGAAATTTGCCGAGCGCCCTCCTGTTAATGGTGGAGATGAAAAAAAATGGATTAGCCAATATGTAGATGCTCGCCACAATTGGTTGGCAACGCATAGCAATACCATTTTGCATAACACGGTTTACCGCACCCAGTGCTTCAAGAATCAAATTAAAGCCAATAACTGGGATTTGATTAATGAAGTAGTTTCAAATGGCGTGAAAGTACCATAGGAAGGAAAAAAGCACTAAACTTTATCTGCTCCAATCTCTTCTAATTTCCTCCAGAATTAAAGAAATTTCTTTTTGGCTTTTGCCTGTACCATCGCAAATACGGGCATCCCCACGCTTTGATTCCAACCGTCTGAGCAGAGCCTGCTCTGTTTCATTCAATTGGAGCTCTTTTTTCAATAACCTGTACATGCCTTCATAGGCATAAATCTGAATTTCAACGCACGGATCCCTAAGCCAAAACATGAGCTGCCGCTTGTCATCATAGCGCACCATTCTTTCGAGCCGCATCCTTAGACCCGGAGGGAGCCCATCCTGTCCGCAAAATTTTCCATAAAATATTTCATCCTTAAACAACTCATCGATAGACAATCTTCGATTGAATGCATTGCGGTAGGCAGCGTCGAGTTCATTTAATTGGTAATGATTGTAATCGCTAAATAAAAAAAGTTCGTAATTCGGAAAAACGATGGAAAGCCTGCCATAAAAAATAGAATCATAGAGCGAAATAATTTTTACCTTATAGAAGGCAGGTCCTATATTTCCGCTTTTAGCATTTATCCATTTTATGTGAAAAAAACTCTCACTATACCCATCGACTATTTCACGACTTAGGGCATGCGACATGCGCAAGCTTCCATTTTGACTCAGGTTTTTTACGCTTGCTAACCAATAAGGAAAATCCATTCCTTTAAGAATAGAAATCAATGTATCCTTATGCTGAGTTTGGGATTGAAGTGGACTGAAAAACAAGTTCGTAATAGTGAAAAAACTCACGATAATCCTGCTGGCTACCTTCTTCGAAAAACCCATCGGTTCAATATAATGAGAAAAATTTTTCAGCATTCTTGCCCTCAAGATCATAGGGTTGTGTGTTCCACGTGAGATAGGCTAAGGTGCGATCGTCTTCAAACCAAAAATCATTAATGGCATTTGATGTGCACCTCGAATCACAGGAATAATTAACCTTTACTTCTTGAGACAAATTTTTAGTCACCTTTCCATCTCTAAGGACAATGGCATGCAAGACTGTCTTTTTATTACCTGCTGTGTCTTCGCTAATACTTACGAATGCGAAACTGTTTCCGATTTCATTAAAAATGAAATCAGAAATTCCAATTGTCGATGAATGGAGCCGAAGTAAGGTGTCTTCCCCATCGCTGGCCGGGTTATAACAAAGCACTTGGTTCTCTGAATACAAAACCATGCTTTTGCCATCTGGTGAAAAGGCTGGAATATTTGGACTGCACTCCAATGCCAATCTTATGTGTTCTGGAACCTTTACATTTTGATTTCCTGAACTTTCAACGCCAAACCGATTACAAATATCATCTGCCCCCAAATCCTTGAGGTAGTACTGGGCTGGGGGTGAAAAATAAAGAGTAAAAAGAAAACAAAAGAGAAAGGCTTTTCGCATTCCCAAAAATTGAAGAAAAAAACCTCTTTGCCAAAGCCAATTGTCCTCAGAAAGGGGAAATCCTCATTAATCGGATTAAGAATGTAGCAAATTCACACCTGTCCAAAACGATTTCTTGATTTAAC
>JAYSVQ010000255.1:0-5299 GCA_043718485.1 Bacteroidota bacterium | reverse complement strand
GCTCTATCCAATTGCCAGAAAAAGACCCGCCAAAAGACTATAAATAGGCTTTTCACGCAATTTTTCAGCTTTTATGTCGTACAACCTTTAAGCAAATGAAAGGATTGACAAATTGCCAGATAATCGTTAATTTTTCACTGCATTTCAAAGGGTGAAATAGGGATATGTTATTAATTTTATTGACCTCGCTTCTAGGATGGTTTCCAACAGAACCTCCCGTCAAGCAAAAAACAGTTCAAACTGAAAAGGTAATTCTGATACAGTTGGATGTTCAATTTCCAACTCAAGTAGAAGAATGCTATTCCAATACCTACGACAAAAAGAAAGTCGAGCTCAATGTTGAGTTCGATGACACCATAAATTATTTGCAAGATTTCATTTTTGAGGAAGACCCTATCGAAGGCCCGGGTTGCTTTATTCCTCAAATGAAAATTATTTACAAAGATTATACTTATGTTTTCAGTTTGTATTGCACCAGCGTGCAGCGATACAAAAACCTAAGTCCATTTGTGCCCTCCTCTAAAAAAATGCCAAATGATATCGAGATAACTGAAACGGTACACGCGTATTTAAAAGCCATTCACCGTAAATACTTTGGCTTTTACCCGAATCCTCAAGCAGCAGTTTGCTCCCGTTTTATTCGCCCTCAACCTGTAGTACAAGAAAAAGATTCAGAATTGGGATTTGATGAGGAAGATGAATCAGACATTTTCGACATGGAAATAGAAAAAGACCTTTTAAACTCGGGTGATTTATTTGACATGCCACACCCAGAAGATGAAATTAAGGCCATTGAGCCTGATGACGAGGGATAAGAGCTGATTAATTACTTCCGCCGCCGGCAAGCAGATATAAAACCGCCATGCGAACGGCTACTCCGTTTTCTACTTGTTCCAATATTATGGAATCACTAGAGTCTGCAACCTCACTACTTACCTCAACACCTCGGTTAATGGGCCCGGGATGCAAAATCACCAATTTCTTATTTAACTGATTCAGTTTCTCAAGATTTAAACCGTATTGCATTGAGTACTCACGTAAAGAAGGGAAATACCGAATGTCTTGCCTTTCTAATTGAATGCGCAAAAAATTAGCCGCATCTGCCCATTGCAAGGTTTCCATCAAATCATAAGAAACTTCAATCCCAAGTGAGGGCAAAAATTTAGGAATTAAGGTAGGTGGCCCACACACGCGCACATTTGCACCCATCATTTTAAGTGCGAAAAAGTTAGACAATGCTACCCGTGAATGCAGAATGTCACCCACGATGGCCACATTTAATCCCTTTACTTCCCCAAATTTTTCCTTGAGCGAAAACACATCTAATAAAGCTTGGGTAGGATGTTCATGGGCCCCATCCCCGGCATTTACGATATTGGCTTTTACCTTTTTACTCAGGAAAATGGGCGCCCCTGCATGTGGATGGCGAATGACAACCATATCCACTTTCATGGCCAAAATATTATTGACGGTGTCGAGCAGAGTCTCACCCTTTTTTACGGATGAGGAGCTGGCTGAAAAATTAATCACGTCTGCTGAAAGTCGCTTTTCAGCGAGCTCAAATGAAACCCGAGTTCGGGTTGAGTCTTCAAAAAACAGATTCGCAATCGTGATGTCTCTAAGCGTAGGAACCTTTTTAATCTGCCGCCCTAATACTTCCTTGAATTGAGCCGTCGTGTGAAAAATCAAATCCATATCTTCTTTGCGAAGGTCTTTGATTCCCAATAAATGGGGCGTACTCAATAAAGCTTTTGGCATGCGCAGTTTTGTGTTATGTGGGTCAATTTCAAATGAAAAATTTCTCCTTTATATAATGTGCTGATTAATTTCATTAATGCTTAGGTGCTTTCCATCCAGATTTTATCTTTCCCGCCTGACTCCTTTAGGCGCACATATACTTTCTCTGTATCACGCGAATCAACCGCAACCCCGCAATAATCGGGCGCAACGGGAAAATCTCTTTTCATGCGCCGGTCAACCAATACAAGTAACTCAACCTTTTCAGGTCTGCCAAAAGCCAGCATGGCATCCATTGCAGCGCGAATGGTGCGCCCGGTAAACAAAACATCATCTACCAGAATTACTTTTTTGCCTTCAATCAAAAAATCAACCTTGGTGGTATTGGCTTGCAATGGGTTTGTATGCCTGCGAAAGTCATCCCTAAAAAAAGTTACATCCAATTCACCGTAGGGCAATTGAACGCCCTTTACCAAAGATTTAATGAGGGAGTGTAACCTTCTGCCCAAATAAATACCCCTTGGCTGAATACTCAACATCACAGATTGAGAAAAATCTCCGTGGTTCTCGATTAAATGGTAACACAGGCGTTTGAGGCTTACCTCTAACTTACCCTCATCCATGATGACTAACTGCTGCTTGCTCATAATTAGTTCCAGCCCCCCATTCTTAAAATTTCTGCCGCTTCATTCTCTGCAACCGGCGAGACCGATATTCTTGAGTTTCGAATCAGTAATAGATTGTTAAACAATGGCTTACTTTTCAATACAGCTAAAGAAACGGAATTCGGGCTTTTGGTTAGGGCCTTTAAATCTACGCAAAGCCAAGTTCCCGATTCTGTTGCGGTAGCGTCGGCATAGGCCGTTTTTACTACCTCACTTATGCCAACAATTGCCTTTTCTGCACCGGAATGATAAAAAAAGGCCTTATCTCCTTTTTTCATTTCAGAAAGGAAATTGCGGGCCTGATAATTCCGAATCCCAACCCAAGGGCATACCTTTTCTTTTACCAAATCGTCCCAGGAATATTCTCCCGGCTCAGATTTCACTATCCAATAGCGCATAAGGCTAAATTGCACGCAAGTTCAGAAAAAGGAAGCGGAGGCGAAAACAGAATTTTGAAGCCTTAAGCGCCTGCAAGCCAATGGCTTCGAGAAAAACTCAGTAAAAACCCCCAAATTGTCTTCTGTTTTTGCAGAAAGGGGAATTATCCTAATTTTACAGGCTGTTTTCAGCTATGCGTCTGGGTAAACAAATATTTTCGTTTCTAGCAGTAGCCGTTTTGCTTTCTTTTTTCGGAAAGGTAAGCAAGACTGATTTGTTCCATGTTTTTATTCGCACGATTCAAGAAGTTGAGCTCAGAAACTCAACCGCACATTTTCACAGCACTGGTGAGAAAGCAGAAGTTCAATCTTCTGTTACAAGTAAAAGCAGAGCGTCCTCTTACCTAAATTTATTTTCTAAGTTCAGCAGAATTGAAAATCTTTCAATTCCTTTTTCAACCCAAATAGAATCTGTTTTTTCTCGACTGTACTTTTTAACTGTACAGTTTACCGCAGCCCCTTAAGGGTTATTATTTTTTTTCTAACCCTGATTTTCCGGTGAGGGCCTAAACTAATTTCCGGGAATCCATTCATTTGATTTAATTTTTTTTAGTATGAGAAATAAAAATGCTATTTCTTTTCTCCTCGTTGTATTTTCATTAATCTGTATTTTTCAGATTTTCATGACCTGGAGAACCTTTAATTATGAAGGCAAGATCAACAATGCTGCAACCCCCGAAGAGCGGAAAACATATGTTGACGACAAAGACTTTATGGACAGCTACCGCAATGCCCAAAAGTATTCCTTTGGCTTAGGCCTCGACTTACAAGGCGGTATGTTTGCTACCCTTGAAGTAGCGGTTGACGACCTCATTAAGCAAGAAGCCGGTGATGCAGTAGATACTTTGTTTACCTCTGCTTTAGCATTGGCAGCACAAAGAAAGCAAAACAGTCAAAAGGCTTTAGTTGACCTTTTCTATGAAGCTTTACAGGAGAAAGACCCTAACATCAAGCTCTCTTCTTATTTCGCTAACGCAGATAAGCAAATTACGTTTAGCACAAGCAATGAAGAAGTGTTAACCAAACTGAGAGCGGCGACCGAAACTGCGATTGAAAATACCTACGGTATTATTCGCCGCAGAATTGACCAGTTTGGCGTTGCTTCTCCCAACATTCAATTGCAAGCAGGTAGAGGCAGAATTATTGTAGAGTTACCCGGCGTAAAAGAACCCGCACGTGTGCGTGAATTGTTGCGCTCAACTGCAAAGTTGGAATTCTGGGAAACCTATACTTTCGGTGAAGGTTTTGAAGAATTGATGAAGGCAAATGAAGTTGTAAAGCGATTGAAAGGAATTGAGATTCCGGTTGACAGTGCAGCTACCGATTCAGCAACTGCATCTACCGCTGCTGCAAAACCCGATACAGCTGTAACCGATTCCTCAGCGAATGCTGAGCCAATGGATACCAGCCTTTTGGCTGCCCTTGCAGATACATCTGTGAAAATACCCTGCGAAAAATTAGCTAAGATTCCTGATTCCTTACTAACAGACACACAACAACGAGACAAGTTTTTGTGTACCTACCCTATTTTGGAAGAGTTTGCTCCCTCACAGCAAGAAGAAATCAATGCAAATCCCGCAACCCCCATTATGGGTCACATGCGCATTGCAGATACATCTAAGTTGAATCGTTGGTTGAACCATCCCGATGTTTTGGCTGAATTGCCAAATGAAGTTCGCTTTGCCTGGGGCTCAAAGCCCTTTTCAGGTTCTGATTTTCTGCCTTTGTTAGCTTTAAAAGTAACCCCAGAAGGGGTGGCCAAGCTTGACGGTAGCCACATTGAATCTGCAAAACAAGATTTCGACCCTACCAATAGCGAGCCCAACGTTAGCCTTTCCATGAACATTGAAGGCGCAAAAATCTGGAGCGACATGACCGGCGCAAACGTTGGTAAATCGGTTGCTATCACAATGGATAATATCGTGTATTCCTACCCGAAAGTCATCAATAAAATTCCGAATGGTAATACCCAAATCAGCGGAAGTTTTACCGTTGAAGAAGCAAAAGATTTAGCTACCCTGCTCGGTTCAGGTAAGCTGCCGGTGAAAGTTAGAATTGAAGGAGAAAAAGTAATCGGCCCAACCTTGGGCGCAGATAATATTTCTAAGGGAATGCTCTCTTTTATTGTTGCCTTTTTAATGGTAATCGCATTCATGGCGGTGTATTACAATAGTTCAGGCGTGGTAGCTGACGTTGCACTTTTGGTAAACTTGTTTTTTATCATCGGCGTTTCGGCAGCATGGAATGTGGTGCTCACCTTACCCGGCATTGCTGCCGTGGTACTTACGATGGGTATGGCGGTCGATGCAAACGTGCTTGTATATGAACGGGTACGGGAGGAGTTGGCCATAGGCAAAAGCATAAAAGCTGCCTTGCAAGCGGGTTACAAAAATGCCTTCTCTTCTATCATGGACTCTAACATTACAACCTTTTTAACGGGTGTGATTCTCTATGTATTTG
>JAYSVQ010000254.1:0-1856 GCA_043718485.1 Bacteroidota bacterium | reverse complement strand
TAAGCAAGCATTACGGTAAACTCATCAACCGAAAATTGCCCTGGTTTTACGGTGGAATTGTAGTTTCAAGTCTGCTGGCACTCGCTATTTTTTCCTGGGCAGGAAATTGGGAAACCGTAGGAATGTTTTTTCTGTACTACCTGATCACATGTACCTGCATTGTATTCCCCATCATCCTTTTTTCGATTAGCCTCACCGACCGCTACGTTTTTGGAATGGTCATTTGCTTCTTGTACATTTTTGGTGGAATCATAGGTTTACTCACCATCGAGTTTCACGCCGGCACGCCCTTTTACTTCCCTGTTTTCATCCCCTTAATTTGTATTCACATGATGGCCTACCGAAGGCTGCCGGTTCATACCCCTACGGGACAAAAAATGATGAATGAAATAGAAGCCTACAGAAATTATTTGAGCCGGGAATTCTCAAATATTCAAAATGAAAAAGACCTGAATCAAGATAAATTAAAAGAGCTGCCTTATGTGGTGGCCTTGGATGTAGAGGCTCGGTTTACGCCCTTTTTTAATGAGCTGTTGAGTAAAGCCGACTACAGCCCCTTTCGGTTCTTTGAAAAAAATCTACCCGGTTACTAATTTAAAAAGAATAGATTACCGCTAATCCAAAATTGGAAAAGCTATAATCAGACCCGCCCCATTTTTGGGTGGCCTTGGAAAGCGTCCAATGTACCCTAAAAGTGTAAAATGAGTTTCTGCCATTTACAGAAAGCTCACCGTATGCTTTGGGAATCGCAAACGTATGATTCAATGCGGGAATGAATGAAGTGCTGTACAAATAATTTAGGCTGCCACCAATCCCAAGTCCCAATCCAATTTTTTTCTCATTGTAAGGGGTTGCGCCCGCTCCATACCGAAGCGCAAGAAAAATTGGCGCCTGTACCATAAAGTTTGCACCCGCACCCCCGGAATAGGCAAGTGCAACGTTGGGATTTGCCATTACGCTCAATTGGTCATTGGAATGCATTAACACGTAATTAAATCCTCCGGTTAATCCATAAAAAGGTAATATGAATCCTTCACCTGCCGCTCCAAACCGTGGCCTAAGCGAATAAAAATCATAACAAAAGCCACCATGAAACATGAACTTATCCGTTTGAGAATGAAGTGCAGCCCCTTGTGTGAAAAAGATGGCAAGGGTGATGAGTAGGGCAGACTTTGAAATACGCATGATGAGGTACCTTACGATTGGGAAATATTTCAGTTTGGCTGAAATTGAAAAAGAAATTTACAAAAATCCTGCCGTTTTTGTAAAGATTAAGAAGTTTTTAACCCTAATGGTTCAATTATGGCCATGGTGGTGCTTGCCTTAGCAACTAAAAATTCCTTTCCCTCATTCGTGCAAAACACTTCGGCCTCAGCAAAGCACAAATTTTTGCCGGGTTTTAAAACCGTACCCACAGCTCTTAATTTTTGCCCCAACCCGGGTTTCAGGCAATTCACCTTAATTTCAGCGGTTACCACATCTTTTGACGCAGAAACCAAAGTATAAACTGCAAATCCTGCTACTATATCTGCCACAGTTAAGGTGACCCCGCCATGCAAAATGCCAAATTGCTGGTACAAAAAGGGGGAAAATTCCATTTCGCCCACAACTTTTCCGGGAGTAATTTCGGTGATTCGAAATCCCAAGTGTTTCATAAACGCTTGTTTTTCAAGCATTTGCCTAATTCTTGAAGAATAATCGGGGTTTGCGGGTATCCAAGTTTTCATTTTGGCGAATCAAGGCATTTTCCTTCAAATGAGCGAATCCTTATTTTTGAAAAAATCTAATGTCACTAATCACTCAATCTTTTTCCTGGGCCACCCGGGGATTTGAAACCCTCCAAAGCGAAACGCTGA
>JAYSVQ010000253.1:0-5316 GCA_043718485.1 Bacteroidota bacterium | reverse complement strand
CATTTTTCGACCCTGCAAAAAGGTAGGCCGGCATTTGTGAAATCAATTTGTCGGGAAATTGAGCTCCGGAAAAAATTTTTTCCGGAAGCCACAGAAGTCAAAACCCTGTATTTTGGCGGAGGAACCCCTGGAATTCTGGATCCGGAAGAATTGGAAATTATTTTCAAATCGCTTCACCAATCATTTGATTTAAGCAAGCTTGTCGAGTGTACCCTCGAGGTAAATCCGGATGACGTGACCTACGAAAAACTTGAGTGCTGGAAAAATCTGGGCATTAATCGTTTTAGTTTGGGGGTTCAATCTTTTAGGCAAGAAGATTTAATCTTGCTGAATCGTGCCCATAATTCAGAAGCCGCAGTTGAATCTATTGTAAAAGCAAAAGAGGTGGGTTTTACGAATTTTAGCATTGATTTAATGTACGGCCTGCCCAATCTCTCAATCGATGCCTGGGAAAACAATTTGCGTAAAGCCATTCATTTGGATGTGCCACATGTTTCGGTTTACGCCCTAAGTGTTGAGGAAAAAACACAACTGGCGCATCAGGTGAAAAAAGGCGAAGTCGTCATTCCCGATGATGAGAATTATGTGGCTCAATTTAATCTGATGATTGAATTGTTGGAATCGCATGGTTTCCATCAATATGAAATTTCAAATTTTGCGAAACCCGGTTTCGAGTCAAGGCACAACGCTGCCTATTGGCAAAGTTTGCCTTATCTGGGCTTAGGGCCATCGGCCCATTCTTTTATTGGCAATGCGCGAAGCTGGAATGTTTCCAATAATAGTCGATACACAACTCGATTGGATAATGGCGAACTTCCCATTGAGGAAAAAGAAATGCTGACTGAAATTGACCAATACAATGAATATGTGATGACGCGCTTGCGCCTAAAAAAAGGAATCGATGTCATCGATTTTCAACATTTGTTTGGGGAGAATTTGTTGGCGAATGCAGTCATTCAAGCAGAATTATGGAAAGGAAATGTGCTTGTAGATGGGAACTGCATTTTACTTAGTGCAAAGGGAAAAATCATTTCAGATGGTATTATTCGGCAATTGTTTAAAGAAGTGAAATGAAAAAATCTGATTCTTTTTTTCAAGATGTTTGGGAGGTAGTTGCGCTGATTCCTAAGGGCAGGGTAACCTCTTATGGTGCCATTGCACGGTATTTGGGAACGGGAATGAGCGCCCGAATGGTTGGCTATGCAATGAATGCCTCTCATGGCAGTAAGGTGCCTGCGCATCGTGTGGTGAATCGAAATGGGCAATTAACGGGGCAACACCACTTTCCCGGGCCGCGCACAATGGAGCAATTATTGAACGCCGAAGGCGTTAAGGTGGAAAATGATACAGTCGTGGATTTCACAAAGCGCTTCTGGGACCCGAACTTGGAACTTCAAGATTTGCTCTAATTGAATTTTTTTCGAAACCGTGCCGCGTCTCACTTCGCAAAGACAGGATTTTATCTCCTTGCTTTCATACTCCTATTTTCAGCATGTGACCCCGCAAAAAAGGCAAGAAAATATAGCTATTTGTTAAAGGATAAGCCGGCTACAAAAGAAAAAGAAAATAATCCCTCCCCCGAAAAAACGAAAGAATCACACGCTTCTACAAACTCTCAAATCGAAAATGTAGTTCATGAGGCGCAAGCCTATTTAGGCACGCCCTACAAATATGGCGGAACCACAAAAGCAGGAATAGATTGCTCGGGCCTCACCCAAAAAGCCTGGTCAAGGGCAAATGTTTCGCTGTATCGAAGTGCCGTTGAACAAAGCCGACAAGGAGATAAAGTGGACCCGGCAGACATTCGAAAAGGAGACATACTTTGTTTCGATGCAAAACTTTCAGGCAAGATTGACCATGTGGGTTTGGTCACCGAAATCACAAAAGCCAATGTGAGTTTCATTCATGCCAGCAGTTGTTGCGGTGTGCGACAAGAAGTGCTCTGGGGTGGATATTGGGAAAAGCGTCTAATCGTTACAAGAAGAGTAAGCGGAATCAATCGCGATTTGGGATTGAGGTAAGAAAACCCTTATTTTTGGCCCAAATAGCGGTTTTTAATTAAAAATCAGCATTAGAAATATCGCAGCTATCCCTTTTAGAACAATGAGTTCCTGTAAATTGAGGTTTAGGTGCATTTTGAAATTTGGAGCTCTATACAGAAATTCAAAACATTGAATTATGACCAGCCGTGAAAAACAAGTTTCTTGGAACCAATTTCGAACCTTCGCAAAAGCAAAAGGGCCATTTTTTTCCAAGGCACAAAACCTTTTGAAACAGATTAAGATCTTTTGGGTATTAATTCAAACTTTACGAGCAAATAATGGAAGAAGAAAAAAGCAAAAGCACTTTGATTAAAACCGAGGCTAAACCAAAAAGGAAGACTACCCAAAAAGACCAAATAAAATGGCTGCCGGAAAAAATATGCAAAACATAATATTATACAACACTATTGATGGCAAAGCATCGGTTACACATTATGCAAAAGATGGATTGGTTTGGATGAGCAAAAACCAAATTGCTGAGCTTTTTGACACCTCAATTCCAAACATCAGTATGCACATAGCTAATATACTGAAAGATAGCGAGTTAGAAAAAATTCAATTATTAAGGATTAATTAACAACTGCCGCTGATGGTAAAGAATACAAAGTTGCATTTTATTCTTTAGAAATTATTTTAGCAATTGGTTTTAGAGTACGAAGCAAACGGGGAACACAATTTCGTATTTGGGCAAACCGAAATCTCTAAGGCAAATGTGAGTTTCATACATTCCAGCAGTTGTTGCGGCGTGCGACAATCAGTGGTTAAATGAAGTTTAGTTTTTCAACCAGACTTTCTTACAGTGTGACAGTTTTGTGCTCCCCTGCCTGAATGGCGCTGTCGGGCAGGGAAATCGCCAATTTCTTGTTAGTCAGAAAGCCTAAGACTAGATTACAGTGCTAAGAATGTAGGCTAGCCAAACAACAAAAAACCAACCGCATCCCGAAAGCTATCTGGTTTGACCCTTTGCAATACTTAGGGCCATTTTTTCAATGCACAGAACCTTTTTAAGAGGAAGAAGAACGTTTCAAATGTCAAGGTTTACACGTTAAAAACTTGACTTTTAAACCAAAATAACTACCTTTGCAGGATGAAAGTAGCAGAGCAAATACGAAATTCCATTGAACGAATACCACAATGTCAACCTTTTGGCTATGCTGATTTGGGTATTGAAGCCACTGATTTTTATACTGCCGCAAAGGCTTTAGAGCGATTGCAAAAAAAGGGGCTTATAAAAAAGGTGTCAAAAGGTGTGTTTTATATTCCACGCAAAACCGTATTTGGGGAATTGGGTCCTGATAGCAATAGTATATTGGACAGGTGCTTATTTATAGCTGGTAAACGTGTAGCTTATGAAACAGGCTTTTCGCTTTACAATAGATTGGGATTAACCACACAAATGGCTTTTAAAATAAAGCTTGCCACTAAGAAAAACCCAATTAAAATAAACCAAGGGTCGCTGAAAGTCAGTTCCATTAAAAGCTATGTAGATGTTACAGACCAGAATTATCAACTGTTGGGTTATTTGGATGCCTTAAAAGACATTAAAAGAATCCCAGATTGCTCAGTAATACAGGCAATAAAGCGGATGAGTTTTTTGATAAGAGCCTTAAGTGCAAAAGAGCAAATGGAGATTATTCAATATGCTTTGAATTATCCGGCAAGAACGAGAACATTGCTTGGAGCTATTTTAGAAAATTTAAAACTGAAACTAAACCTGAATGAGTTAAAAAATAGTCTGAACCCACTGACTAAAATTAAATTGAACCTAAAAGAAACCGACTTGCCAACCATTAAAAACTGGAATATTGAATGATTTTGCATAAAGATGAAATCATATTTAAAGATTTGTTGCTCAGTGCTTCTTTGCATTTTAGTATCCCTTTATATTTTGTAGAAAAAGATTACTGGATAACATTGGTGTTAAGTCGATTGGCAAAAAGTAAATATGTTGACGAATCGATTTTTAAAGGAGGCACATCGCTATCAAAAGGATATCATTTGATAGAGCGATTTTCGGAGGATGTAGATATTGCCATCATAAACGGCAACCGTAAAACGGGTAATGAGATTAAAACAATCATCCGCACTATCGAAAAAGAAATTACATCCGATTTTACTGAAGTGAAAATGGAGGGTGTAACAAGTAAAGGTTCTAGGTTCAGAAAGTCTGTTTTTGAGTATGTTACAACTGAAAAAGGCAATTCAAATAACAAACTCATTATTGAGATAAACTCGTTTGCTAACCCTTTCCCTTTTTAACGGCTTACCATTCAGAGTATGGTATTTGATTTTTTGATTCAAACAAGTAATGAAAAATACATTGAGCAATACAATCTCCAATCTTTTGAAGTGAACGTGTTGAGCAAAGAACAAACGCTGTTGGAAAAAATGGCATCGTTAATTCGATTTTCATTTAAGGAAAACACTGTTGAAAGTATGTCCGAAAAGATCAGGCACTTTTATGATTTGTATTACTTAATGAAAAGTCCTGAGTGTATTGAATTTGTAGCTTCAGATTCGTTTAAGCAACAATTTGAAACCATTCTGCAACACGATAGAATAATGTTTGAAGAGCCAATGGGGTGGCAATCTAAATCAACTTCCGAATCTCCCTTGATGACTGATTTTTCAACTATTTGGAAACAAATTAAAGAAAGGTATCAAACGGAACTATCCGCATTATCTTACAGGGAAATTCCTAATGAAAACGATTTAGCGAAATGCTTTGAGAAATTGATAAAAAGAATTGAATGAAATTATCGGAAGCAAGTATGGAGAGGGTGTTTACCTCGTTGTTTCTGGGTTCGACAAGAAGTGCTCTGGGGCAGATATTGGGAAAAACGCCTAATCGTAACAAGAAGAGTAAGTGGAATCAATCGCGATTTGGGGCTGAGATAATAAAACCTTGGTTTTTGACCCCAACTGCGGGTTTCAATTAAAAATCAGCATAAAAAAAATATTTGTGAGTTTGAATTTTGTTTATAAATTTGCAATGAATCTAATTTTAAAGACGTGAAAAAGACATTCTCTTCTCTTCTCTTCTCTATTTCTTTGGTTTAGTTGCACATTAACTGAACCTAATTTTAAAGCCTCAGACCTTAAGCGCAAATTAGCCTATTCGGAAGGTGAATTAAATAGCTATAATGAAAAAATAGAAATATTAGCTGGAGGATTTATAGACTTAATTAATGACCCTATTTTTATTGAATCTCTAATTTCCATTAGTCCTTGTGATGGAGTGACAGACTTAGGTTCGTTAGCGTACGAATTTGAA
>JAYSVQ010000252.1:0-17788 GCA_043718485.1 Bacteroidota bacterium | reverse complement strand
TTGAAAATTACGACTCGCTAAAAAAAGAATTGATTAGCAGGGGATATGTTTTTAAAAGCGACACCGACACCGAGGTTTTGGTGCAGTTGATCGATGATATTTATGTTAACGGTAAATTGAGTGCGGAAGAAGCGGTGCGTCTGGCCCTTACTAAAGTCGTGGGCGCATATGGCATTGTAGTTATTTGCAAGCATGAAAAAAGACAACTCATCGCTGCGCGAAAGGGCAGTCCCATCGTTATTGGCGTAGGAGAAAAGGAATACTTTGTTGCATCAGACGCCACGCCGATTATTGAATTTACCAAGGAGGTGATTTACCTGAATGATGATGAATTGGCCATTTTACGTGACAATTACATTCTCATTAAAACGATAGGCAATGTTGAGAAAACCCCTTATATCGAGACGCTTGAAATGGAACTCGAGGCTATAGAAAAAGGTGGCTTTCCGCATTTTATGCTTAAAGAAATATTTGAGCAGCCTCGCTCTGTTCACGATTCCATTCGGGGCCGTTTGATCAATGAAACCGGCATGGTGAAGTTGGGCGGCCTGAATGCAGTGAAGGATAGATTAAAGGAGGCGAAGCGATTTATTTTTGTAGCCTGCGGCACCAGTTGGCACGCCGGTTTGGTCGGCGAATATTTGTTTGAAGAATATGCACGTGTGCCGGTTGAGGTTGAATATGCTTCTGAATTCCGGTACCGAAATCCCGTCATTTATCCTGATGATGTTGTGATTGCAATAAGCCAATCTGGTGAAACCGCTGATACCGCGGCAGCGGTTAGGTTAGCTAAAGAAATGGGCGCATTAGTCATCGGCGTTTGCAATGTGGTGGGCTCTTCCATTCCTCGACTCACAGACGGCGGGGTTTACACACATGCAGGACCTGAGATTGGGGTAGCCTCAACGAAAGCATTTACGGCGCAGGTATCTGTGATTGCCTTAATGGCAGCCTACATTGCTCAACTCAAAGGAAATTTCAGCGGCAAGACCCGCGAAATGGTGGATGCCCTGCAAAACATACCTTCAAAAGTGGATCAAATTTTAAAGCAAAACGAGCACATTCTCAAAATTGCTGAGACTTTTAAAGACGCGACTAATTTTTTGTATTTAGGAAGAGGATTCAATTTTCCGGTAGCGCTTGAAGGTGCCTTAAAACTAAAAGAGATTAGTTATATACATGCAGAAGGGTACCCCGCTGCTGAAATGAAACACGGACCCATTGCACTCATTGACCGCAACATGCCTGTGGTTTTTATTGCCCCCAAAGATGCTACTTATGAAAAAGTGGTGAGCAACATTCAGGAGGTGGTCGCACGAAAAGGCAGAGTAATTGCAATTGTAACTGAAGGAGATACAAGCCTAGGCCATCTTGCAGAATTTATGATAGAAATTCCGCATACCGTTGATTCTCTTGTTCCCCTTTTGGCGGTTGTGCCCCTGCAGCTTTTATCTTATCACATTGCTGTATTGCGCGGTTGTAACATCGACCAGCCCAGAAATTTGGCAAAGTCTGTAACTGTAGAATAAAATTTTTATTCCGCTAATCTGCACCCTGCATTTGCAGGTGTAGTGTTTTGTATATTTGTACCTGATTCAATTCAAATGGGCACTCAAAAAGGAAAGATATTAATAATTGGAGGTGGCGGCCAGGTCGGCAGCGATCTTGCGCCAGCTTTGCGCGCGATGTATGGGAAAAATGAAGTGATTGCAACGGATGTTCGCTCGATTCCCGGCCTTTCAGATGAAGGGCCTTTCGAGGTGCTCGATTGTATGGACAAAAAAGGACTTCATCAAATCATACAAGACTATAACGTAAAAACGATTTATCATTTAGCTGCGGTACTCTCAGCAAAGGGAGAAGAAAATCCAATGTTTGCCTGGCAATTGAACATGGAAAGTTTGTTTCATGTTTTAGATGCCGCTAAAGACCTTAGTTTGGATCGTGTTTTTTGGCCGAGCAGCATTGCCGCTTTTGGGCCAACGACGCCAAAACAAAACACTCCGCAAGATTGTATCATGGACCCCACCACCATTTATGGAATTAGTAAACTGGCGGGTGAACGGTGGTGCGAATGGTATTTTAAAAAATATGGGGTAGATGTTCGCTCGTTGCGCTATCCGGGCTTAATTGGTTGGAAGGCGCTCCCTGGAGGAGGAACAACAGATTATGCCGTCGAGGTTTTTCATAAGGCATTTTTAGAGAAAAAATATACCTCCTTTTTATCTGAAGGCACGATGTTGCCGATGATGTATATGCCAGATGCGATAAAAGCCACCATTGAAATAATGGAGGCACCAAAAGAGAAAATAAAAATTCGCTCTTCCTACAATTTAGCCGGCTGTAGCTTTACTCCACTTGAGGTCGCAAATGAAATTAAAAAGCACATTCCAGAATTTGAAATGTACTATAAATCTGATTTCAGACAGGGGATAGCAGATTCTTGGCCACAAAGCATTCAGGATAATAATGCAAGAACAGATTGGGGATGGAAACCAAGTTACGAGCTTCCTGAAATGACGATTGACATGCTCGAGAATATTGCAAAGCATCACATTCGCAAAGAGGGGGTTTCTTAAGGGCACCCCTAAAAACCCTTGATCCTGCGTTATGCGAGTTTTTAAAGCTACCCATAAAATTAAAACCCTTTTTTGCTTTATTTGTTATTAGGCCATGGCAGTAATTCTTGCAGACGACAACAATTTTTCGGAATTAATTTCTACTCACGACATTGTAGTTGTAAAATTTTTTGCAGACTGGTGTGGCTCGTGCAAATTGTTTGCGCCTAAATTCAGACGCTTATCAGAAAGCGAAGAAAATACAGGCATTACTTTTTTAGATGTGAATGCTGAAACAAGTCCAGCAGCCCGAAATCTTGCAGGGGTAAGTAATCTTCCTTTTTTTGCGGTTTTCAAAAAAGGCATACTAGTAGCTTCTGATTTCACCTCCAAAGAAGAGGTAGTGATTGAATTGATAAAATCGCACTCAAAATGAAACTACCAATCATTAAAAACCTTGCAGAAGGCTACGATATAGAATCACTTAGAAAAGCTGAGCATGCATTGCTTGGGGGAAATCCTTTGCCCATGGTTGTTGAGGGTTCAGACGAGGGCGAACACTCACCCATATACTGGGCGCAATAGAAGTAAGAACAGCAATTGATTTGGGAAACGACGCCAGAACCGCATTGCGGGACTATGCAAATCGGGTAAGGAATTCTATTTCTTAGTTACCGACTCCACCCAAACTTTACAGCTTACAAAATTTCAACACGTCTTTAGCGCCTTGGTTTTCCGGGTCTAGTTCAAGCACTTTTTTCCAATACGGAGCAGCATTTACACAATCTTGGCCGTGGAGGTAATAATAAAATCCCAAATACTGTGCGGCCTCTAACAAATCTTTCTTTTCACGCGCAGTAGCATCCGCCTTCAAAATTAGAATTTCATATGCCTTTTCATAAAAGGGTTTTGAAAGGCCTAATTCACTTTTGGGATCTGACCAAAATTTTACCCTTCCTCGGTAAAGGTGGCCGACGTGGGTTGCGGGATACCGCTCAATTAAAGTGGCGAATGCCGTATCGGCTTGAATTGTATCGTTCAAGAAATAATAACAATTCGCCAATTGAAACAAGTCTTTGAATTTTGCGGTACCGGTTTGAAAAAACGAAGTATAAGACGCCGCTGCATTCAAATAATCTTTTTTATCATACTGAATTTCTGCAATTACCTGAAACAAGCCGGTTTTAGTTGGGTCCTTTTCCATGGCTTTACGTAATTCCGTAATGGCCTTTTCGGTTTCACCTTTCAAAATATAAGCCTTGCCCCTGTATTCAAAATCTTCCATGAGCAGACCTTCGGGCTTCATCATGCTAAAATACTTTTCAAAATTCTCGAGTGCTTTATCTGCATCCTTCATCTCAGTATAACAATATCCCAAAATACGATACGGGATAATAGAGCCTTTTGACTCAACCAAAACTTGCTCCATTTCACTAATGGCGGTTTTATAATCTTGGGTTAGAAAAAGAAAAGAAGCATACCGCTGACGTGCAGCCACATCATTTTTCGTCATTTCTACATATTTCCTGTAGTTTTCTTTTGCCTTTTCAAATTTTCCGGCGAGATACCACAGCTCACCTAATTCTTTGTATGCGGGCGCAAAAGTCGGGTCGGTGGCAATTGCTTTTTGAAACATTTCAGCGCCTTCGGGGTATTTTTTTGCCTTTACCTGAAGTTGGCCTACGCGTAAATATCCTTTAATAAAAGTTGGGTCTAGTTTAATTGCTTCCTGATAATTAACTAGTGCCAAGTCGTTTATTCTTTGTTTCAGGTACAAATCGCCCAGAGAGATAAATGCATTCACGTTGCTTTTGTCAAGGGCATTTACTTTATACAGAATTTTTTCTGCTTCATCTAAGAACTCTCGTTTTTCAGAATTCAAATACCCATCAGCAATAGCAATCAAAATATCTACACTATTGGTTTTGTTTAGCTCTGTCGCCTTATCAAAGTTTGCCTTTGCTTCTGCAAAGTTGTTTTCTTTGGCATAAGCACTTCCAAGACCAATGACGTTGTAAGGATCTCTGCCATTATAACCAATGCCCTTTTGAAAGGCTGATTTTGCTTCAGTAATCATTCCTTGCTCGAACAGCGCGGTTCCTTTCAAAGAATAGATTTTGTCATTTTTAGGGTCGTTTGCGAGAAGCTTGTCGGCCATTTCAACTGCCTGTGCATATTCTTGACGATCAATTGCCCGCTGAATTTCGGGAAGGGTTTGTGTTTTCACTTCGGCGAGGCCGAGACAAATGAAAAGACTAATTGCAATTATTAATTTACTATTTTTCATTTCTTTTTTCTTTCTTCTTCAATCTGTTTTTTAATTTCTTTGGCGTTTTCGAGGGGAGGTAATTGAATCGTGTGAGCGGGTTGAACTGAGGGGTAAAGACCTCCTTTTGCCAAAATCCTTTGTCCTATTTCCTTCGATACAAAATGAACAAAACCCGTGCCTAAACCAATGTAAGGCTCCCATGAAGCCAAAATTACCGGACGATAAAAGGGGTAATTGTTATCTGAAATGTCGCCTACATAAGGTTGGAAATAATCTCCTGGATTTTTAGCTGAATCAGGAGCCTCTAAAGATAAGATAGTCAGGCCATTACGAAAGGTTTGGGCCAAGGAGTCATCTATATCACTAATCCAATTCATTCCAATTATTCCTAATCCTGCAGGATTTGATTTAACATAATCAATGACCAAAGGGTTTGTTCCGGTTGCAAAAACTTCAATTTTTTCAGAAAATTTGCCATAACGGTCCTCCAAAAACCGAAGCAAGCTAGAACCCGAATTATCGACTACGATGCGAATGCTGTCGTTGAATTTTCCCTGTGTGATAGAAGCCCATGTAGTTGTTTCACCATTCAAAATCGCCTTAATCTGTGAAGATGAAAGTTGTCGGATTGGATTCCCCGTTCCAACTATGAATGCTAAACCATCGATGCCTACATAGGTTTCACGAGCTTCCAATTTTTCGGATTCAAAAACCCGCCTTTCTTCACTCCTTAAATTTCTTGCGAGGGCAATCACCTTAGCTTCTTTAGAAAGAAATTTATCAAGGCACTTTGATTCGGGTAAATAGGATAGGTTGAGTTTGGCTTTAGGAAAAAGATTCTCAAATGCGTCTTTCTCGGCTTCAAAAATGGGTTTCATCGTTTCATCCACCACAATATTCACTTCCCCCGTTTCAGGAGTATCTCTTTGTTCCTTTTCATTTTGAGTTGCGCTGGAACAGCTACTCATGCCAGAAAAAATCAAAAGGAAAAACAAAAATTGAATGTGGAATTTCATGAATCGAAAAGGAATGCAAATCAACGAAATTTGGATTGAAATCTTTTGGGTCAATGCATAATTTCAATTACGTTTCTGAAGAAATCAAGTAGTCGGTCGAAGTGAAAAATGCCGAGCCAAACGACTGGAACCGCCATAAAAAACAAGAAAAGGCGCTGGCTTCGGGTAAAATTAAGCGTGGTTTTGCCCTCATCGGAAGCAGAAAATAAATAGACTGGCATTTTAAAATAATAAACGAGGGCGAGAAGAATATTTAACAGCGCAAAAATTAAGGTAGCGACCCTTAACCCCAGGAACCCTTCTGTTTGGAATAAAGAAAGGAAAAGAGACAACTTTCCTGTAAAACCCGCAGTTCCCGGCAAACCTGTTAATGATGCCGCAAAAAGAATAATAAACGCTAAATGAAAACCTCCATTCAGTCGAATTTTTTTCCAGCTTTCAATAGAATCTGAACCAGTAGAATCTGAAACGAATCCAACCATTGCAAACATTCCAACATTCATAAAAAGGTAGGCAACGAGATAATACATTACCGCAGAAAAACCTTGCGCCGAAAAGAAAAGAAATCCCAGTAAAATAAATCCGGATTGAGCAACGCCTGAAAACGCAAGTAGCCGAAACACATTCTTTTGTCGAAGGGCTGAAAGATTACCAATCAAAATGCTTACTACAGAAAAAGCCAAAAGGATGAAAAATAGGAGTTTTCCAAGAAATGGATGTTCGGCAAGGGGAGAAAAGAATCTATACAAAACGACGCATGCCGCTGCTTTGGGCGCAACTGAAAAAAAAGCAGCGAGTGGCCAGGGAATGGATTGAAAAACATCTGCAATCCAAAAATGAAAGGGCGCGGCCGATAATTTGAACGCGATAAGAGAAAGTATCAGAATAAAAATAACCGCTACCCCAATTGGATGAAAGGTGGAAAGCGAAAGCAAAACCCCGGGTGCATTCGAAAAAAAATCGCCCGTTAAACCATAAAACCAAGAAATTCCAAAAACGGAAAGCCCTGTTACAAAGGCGCCGAATAAAAAATATTTTATCGCGGCTTCAGATGAAAATGTTTTCTCTAAAAAGCCTGCCACTAAAACATAGGCAGAAATCGAAATTATTTCGAGCGAGATTACAATGAACATGAGATGATTGGCCATCGCGGCCAAATTCATTCCCAACACCATGCACATAAAAATGGGATAAAATTCAGGTGGTGGTTTATTGGATGCGCTTTTTCTTATGGCAAAAAGGAAAAGAGTGAGAATGGCCGATAATAAAAAAAACAATTTAAAGAGACGCGACAGGTTGTCAATAACTGCCATGGAAAAGAAAGGCGTTTCAATTTTTCCCCAATCAAACATTACCCAAGCGCCAGAAAAAAGCAGTATTGCTGCTGTTAAAAAAGGCAACATTTCTTTTCCCTTTTTGAGAGGGCTGGCCGCCAAAATCATGGTGCCCACAAAGCCCGAACAAAGAATGAACTCAGGAATCAATAAAGAAATATTCCCAATGGTATTCATCAATTCCGGGGCAAGAAATTTTGAAGGAATTGAATATAACCATGAACGGTTTGCTCGCTGAGACGACTTAACAATGAAGGGAATAAACCCAGAATAATAATCAGCGCGACAAGTGGAATAAACATCGTCCATTCTCTGATGCTTAAATCCGGAAAAGGAAAATGCGCATTTCCCTTGAAGGAAAATTTTCCAAAAAACATTTGTCTAAAAGCACGAAGAAAAACTATGGCTGCTAGTACAATCCCAATCAAGGCAGAAAAAACCATCCATGCCGGCAGCAATTCATTTTTAAGGGCTGCTACAAAAAGGCCAATAAAAACAAGCAATTCTGATACAAACGCACTTAAGCCCGGCAAGCCCATTGCACCAAAAAAAGCAATGATTACAATAATAGAAAATCGCGGGGCCTGACTCCACAATCCTGAATACGATGAAATGTTTCGGTCTCCGGTTCGGTCGCTCATTGCGCCAACGACAAGAAAAAGTGTCGCTGAAATAATTCCGTGATTAAACATTTGCATCATGGCACCATTCCAACCGGTTGCGTGCATCGTTGCCATTCCAAAAGTGATGTAAGCCATATGCGCAATTGACGAATACGCAATCATGCTTTTCAAATCCTTTTGAGCCGCTGCCACCAAGTTTCCATAAATGAGTGAAACGTAGCCCGCAATGGCCAAGACCCAATAATATTGTGCAAGCACATCCGGGAAAATTCCGCCGGCAATTCGAATCAAACCATAGCCACCAACCTTCAATAATACACCCGCCAAAATTACAGAAACCGCAGTTGGTGCCTGCACATGTGCATCAGGCAACCATGTATGGAATGGAATGGAAGGCAATTTTATTGCAAATGCAAGCAAGAGCGCAAAAAAACCAAGACTGCGTGTGCTTATGGAAAAAAGTTGAGTGCCGGATTCAAACACGCTACCGGGAACTCGATTTAACCAGCCATCATTCCAAGCCATAATGTCTGGAAGGCAAAGAGAATAAACCCTAAATGAAGGCGGCAACACGCCTTGCCTTAAGGATTCTTGCAATTCGCCAGTTGTAACAAGCGCTGCGCCTTTTTCAATGGCCAGCCGAAGACTTGCTTCAGGATCAACAAAACTAAAGGCCAGTCCAATGATGACCAGCAATAAGAATACTGAACCGGCTAAAGTGTAAAGAAAAAATTTGACGGCTGCATATTCTTTGTTTTCGTAACCCCAAACCCCGATTAAAAAAAACATTGGGAGAAGCATGAATTCGAAAAAGAGAAAAAATAAAAAAAGATCAAGCGCACAAAAGCAACCCAATACAGAAATATTGAGCAACAAAAACAGCAGATAATAAGCGCGCGATTTCTTTAGAATATTCCATGATGATAAAATCGCAATAGGAAAAATGATGACACTCAAAGCGACTAATCCAAAATTAAAGCCATCTAAGCCAATTGCATAGCGAAAGGCGAGTTGGCCTGCGTTGCCAAGATTTAACTGAATCCAATTTAAATTCTCAAGATGAGAAAAGGAGGCCCAACTTCCGCCCTGAAAAGCAGGGGGATTCGAAAAAAAATCAGGTAAAAAGAAGATACAAAAAATAAAAAATTGGGCCAGTGTAGTTGTTAAGGCAAGGTATTTAAACCCTGCCTGAAAACGAGAAGGCAAAATCGAGATTGCCAACATTCCCAACAAGGGCAAAAATATGAGTATGGATAGTATTCCCACGAACTATTAAACAATAAAGTAACTGAAGATGAGCACTAGAATCAACAAAAGGATTAAACTAAAAATAACCCATTGTTGGATTTTGCCTGATTGTGTTTCTTTTAGGCGACTGGCTGAGGTTTTTACCCCATCCACAATTAAAAGCAGAACCGGATCAATCATCCTTTTTTCGATTTGCCATGAAAGGGAAACCAAATTATAAGAAAACTTGCCTGCGCCCCAAAGTAACATAGCCGCACCTTTTACCCATCCATCAATGACATGAACATCAACCCAACGGGAAAAACGACTCATGCGAAAAAACAAACCTGCAATTAAACGATCGTAGAGTGTATCTAAATAATAATGACTATAAATCAAGTTTAAAACCGTGTTTTTGCCAGTTCGAAGATTTGGGTTTTTATTCAATCCAAAAATAAACCATGCTCCAAAAACACCTAAGCCAACAAAAAAGAGGGAAACCCAAACCACGCCATGTACTTCCCCTAAATCTAAACGTTTGCCTAAAAACGGAAGCATCCAGGACTGAGCGGGGTTAAAGGGGTTTGGAAAAGACCAGAAAATAAAAAACGAAAATAAAGACAAAATGAGCGCAGGGAATATCATGAAACTTGAACTGTGAAAATGGATTGTTCTTTTTACTTCTTTTGAAAAAAGAATTAAAAACAGCCGCGCAGAATAATAGGCTGTAATAAATGAATTTAGCAGTAAGAGCACAATAGGAATAAACCCTAGTGCTCCCAGCCGATTATGGGCGGAAAAACTCCAAGCGGCTGTAACTTCCAAAATAGCCTCTTTTGATAAAAATCCAGAGAAAAAAGGAATTGCAGCTAAAGCTGCCAATTGAAAAAGCAGGGCTCCTTTAAACCAAAGCGGAACACCTGAGAACTGAGCATGATTTCTAATATCTTGCGGATCGCCTTTGCCTTTTGGCCAAGCGTGAATCAATATTCCTGCGCTCAAGAACAACCCACACTTAAAAACTGCATGTGTAGACAGGTGAAAAATAGAAGCCTGCGCTCCGCCCAATCCACCTGCGACAACCATAATACCTAATTGAGAAATTGTAGAATAGGCAAGCAGCTTTTTTATATCCCATTGAACGCAGGCCGAGAGACCTGCTAGAATGGCAGTGAAGGCGCCAATACAAGCAATTGTAAAACCAGCGACAGGGTCAATCAATGGAGAAATTCTAAATAAAAGAAAAACACCCGCAGCCACCATGGTTGCTGCGTGAATCATGGCGCTTGCGGGGGTTGGGCCTGCCATTGCTTTTGGCAACCAAATCTGTAGCGGAAACTGTGCTGATTTACCCATTATTCCGCCCATAAAAAAAAGACCCGCGAGCGTAATCCATCCACTATTTCGCCAACGTGCAGCAAGTTCTTCAATTCCCAGAAAATCACCTCCCTGCAATACAAGGGTAACGATAAGCAGGGCGGCCAAAAGGCAAGCGTCTCCCACTCGATTTAAAATCATGGCTTTTTGGGCTGCGATACCGGCTGTTCTTTTTTCGGTCCAAAATCCAATTAAAAGCCATGATCCAAATCCAACTAATTCCCAAAAAATACAAAGCGTAAAAAGATTTCCGGCCATCACCAACATCAACATTGAAAAGGTAAATAAATCTAAAAAGACAAAATACCGACTCAAGTTGGCCTCGCCTTTCATGTAACCGAGTGAATAAATATGAACCACCAACGAAATGAATAAAACAATCGAAAAAATTAGCGCTCCCGGCTTATCAAAAAGTATCGAAAAAGCTGGCAATGGAAATTCAGATCCGGCAAAGCCCCAAAACGAAAATCGGGCTGAAGAAATACCAATCTCTCCGAATAAGGTGGATGTAGATGCAAACAGGCCGAGTAAAAGGGCAGCCGCCGACACCAAGGTAGAGATTCTGGCCGTTAGTTGATTCCCCTTTTTGCCAATAAGCGTTCCGAGTCCAGCCGAAAAAAGAAATAAAAGGCTTGCATATCCTGCATAGGATACAACTCCACTTAAGGAAAAATAATGCTGTATGAATAGAAGGTTTTTCATTCTTCTGTTAAAGCATCCAACTCATTTAATTCCAGCGTGCGAAATTTTCGATACACTTTTAAAACGATTGCAAGACCAACCGCGACCTCTGCGGCCGCAATCGCCATAACAAACAAAATTGCAACGTGTGCATTTTCTTTTTGGGGCCAAAAATTAGAAAAAGCAACCAAATTTAAATTGGAAGCATTGAGCATAAGTTCAATTCCGATGAGGGCAAGAATTGCATTTTTTCTTGCAATGACCATTGCAATGCCGAGACAAAAAAGAAAAGCAGCCGTAGTGGTAGTGAGTAGAAATGTCATGCTATTTTCTCATTTCTTATTCCTGAAATCCAGGCTGCTCCCAACATTGCAATTAATAGTAAAACAGAAATCGCCTCAAATGCAAAAACCCATTGATTCGTCAATATATTGGCAATTATTTCTGTCGTAGGATTGAAATTTATAGAAGGGTTTGTTTCAAGGGCTTTGCGACTCTCTGCGACCATCAACATAAGTCCACAAAATATAATACCGGAAATCGTGGCTGCAGAAAGGGGGAAACTCCAGCCGGATTGGGCCTCTTCGCTTCGCCCTTTTTGAGTAAGCATTACCCCAAACATAATGAGTATTAAAATGCCGCCGAGATACAATATCACTTGCGCCATCGCTAGAAAATCACCACCATTCAACACAAACAAGGCTGCTGTTCCCAACAGTACAACAAATAAAAGAATAAGTGCCTTCACCAGGTTCTTTGAAAGCAAGAGTAACAATGCTGAAAAACAGGTAATGGTTGCAAAGGTTAGTACTATGTATTCTTGTGCTGTCATCACTTTTATTGGGAGAGATTTTCGCCCCCTTTTTCCTCTTGAGGATTTACTTCTTTGGACTTAAATATTGGTTTTCTAAAAATTGGCTTGGGCGTTGTTGATTTTTCATTTGGCAGATTTTGTTCGGAACTCCGTTCCTCCTTTTCATTTTTCTTTTTTGCAAGCGATATCAGGGTTTCTTCTCTCACCCTTTTTTCCTCTTCAGGACTATAAGCTCCAAATTGATAATTAAAATTGTCTCTGTCATACTCGCTATAATCATAAACAGGTGTCATAAACAGACATTCGGTTGGGCACACTGTTGTACAAAGGCCACAAAACATGCACTTGGCCATATCAATATCAAATACAGGAACATGCAGCCTTTTTATTGTGCCGTCTGATGTTTTACCCAAATCACCATCTGCCCGAAAAGTTTCAATGGTAATACAATCTACCGGGCAAATTCTGGCGCATTTATCACATCCGATACAATCATCTGTTTCCATGTAAAGGCGATAGCGCCCATTATGCGGAACCGGAATTTTTTGTTCCGGGTACTGAATGGTGATCGGCCCTTTACCCTGCTTAAAATAATTGGGGTTTGAAATACCTATTGGCGTTTTACTTTTTCCGGCGGCTTTGGTGTTTGCGGTTGTGATACGCATTCCTTTGCCAATGGAAATAAACATCTGCCTGATTGTATTGAAAAAAGAGTCTTTCATGGTTGCGCCTCCAACACCTTCCAGATTCCGGAAATTAGAACAAGTAACAATGCAACAGGAGTGAGCACTTTCCAACCCATTTTGGTTACCTGATCTACCCGAAAACGAGGCAAGGTCCACCTTAATATCATGTGAATGCCGATGGCTGCAAAGGCTTTAGTGAGAACCCAAAAAGTGCCCCAAAGCACCGCAGAAAAACTTCCGGGCGAGCCGGTTGTCCATTGCGACAACAGAATGTGGTTTTCGCCCAAATGAAAATTTGGCAAGGGAGAATTCCAGCCTCCCCAAAAAACGACTGCCGCCACCATTCCGGTCAACAACATGATTCCATATTCGGCCAACATAATGAGCGCAAAACGAAAACCGGAATATTCTGTATGGAACCCTGAAATTAATTCTGATTCAGCTTCAGGTAAATCAAAGGGTGCACGATTAGATTCTGCCAAAGAGGCGATAAAATATACAAACCATGCCAATAGTAAATGAGGATATAAAAAAACACCCCAGGTAAAAAATCCCCCTACTTTAGAAACTTCCCACATTCCCAAAAAATAAACTTCTTGGTTTTGCAATCCTTGTTGAAATGAAATTTGAGAGAGGTCCATGGTTCCATATACCATAATGGCTGCGAGTAAAGCCAAGCCGGCCGGAATTTCATAAGCAATGACCTGAGAAACGGATCTGATTCCTCCCAGCATCGAAAATTTATTGTTTGACGACCAACCTGCCAGAAATATTCCGACCACTTCAAGGGAAAGCACGCCAAAAATATACATGATTCCAATATTCATGGATGCCCCGAATCCCGGAAAAAAAGGAAGCACTGCGAAGCCTCCAAAAACAGAAGCAAATATGATAAGCGGGCTTAATCTGAAAAGAAATCGATTGGCTTCAGTTGGCACAATTTCTTCTTTTGTGAGCAACTTTAAAATATCAGCAAGGGTTTGAAAAAGGCCTTTTGGGCCGGTGACCATAGGCCCTAGACGGTTTTGAATCCAGGCTGATACTTTTCGCTCTGCATAAACGGCAAACAATGCATAAACGGCCATCATGGCTAAGCAAATGGCAATTTGAAATATGGAGAGTGGAATACTCAAAACCCGAAGGATTCGGTAAGATTAAGGGAGAAAAAGTAAATTTCCGAAAAAAGCCTTTGTGCTTTTCAGGGTTTTCTTCACCCTTTCACGACATGTAGTAAACCGAAAACAGCGGGGTATTGTTATTGAAATAAGTGAATCAGGAAATATACCCCCGCGGCCAATAAAGCTGAAACCGGAATCGTCAAAATCCAGGCCCACAAGAGGTTAATCGTAACGCCCCAACGAACAGCCGAAAGACGTTTTGTAGAGCCTACTCCAATAATAGCACCGGTAATGGTGTGCGTTGTACTTACGGGAACTTTCAAATTTTCAGCTAAAAATAAGGTTAGCGCCCCTGCGGTTTCTGCTGCAACGCCTTCAAATGGGGTAACCTTCGTAATACGGGTTCCCATTGTTTTTACGATTTTCCATCCTCCGCTAAGGGTGCCCAACCCAATTGCTAAATAACAAGTGAGCGGAACCCAAGTGGGCATGTCATCAAATTCTTTTATGGTGCCCCCTGCGATGAGGGCAACTGTGATGATGCCCATAACTTTTTGCGCATCATTTCCCCCGTGTCCAATGGAAAAGGCACCTGAAGAAATCAATTGCAACCGTTTAAACCATTTGTTTGCAGAGCGAGGGGGAAGGCCTTGAAGAAAAAAGGTAAAAACAGCCATGACCGTTACGATGAACCAAACCAATAGCCATTTAAAATTTTTAGAGTAGAAAATAATTTTTAGGATCGGGCTATCGAAACCCACTTTGGCCAGCTTTTGAGGGTTCGTTTCTATTGCGAAAAAATAAATGAGACTAGAGGTTCCTAAAATGATAAAGGCAGAAAATAAAATAGGATAGATACTTTTTCTAAAGGAATGAAGAAACCAGATTGAGGTAATTAATGCCATTATCATTCCGACTAAAGGCGCTAAAAAAATGAAAGATGCCGTTTTTATTACCGGGCCGGGGTTTATCGCAAGAAATCCGGCGTGGGCTATGGCTGCACCCGTAAAACCACCTATCAAGGTGTGAGAGGAGGAAGAGGGAATACCGTACCACCAGGTTAAAAGATTCCAAATAATGGCCGCAATCAGACCGGCAAATATCACATTTAAAGTAATGTATTCTTCATACACTGATTTGGCAATGGTATTAGCAACCCCATGATCCTTAAAAATAAAAAATGCGGCAAAATTGAAAACGGCTGCCCAAACCACGGCTTGAAATGGGGTCAAAACCTTTGTGGAAACTATAGTAGCAATAGAATTGGCAGCATCATGAAATCCATTAATGAAATCGAAAATCAGGGCCAGCGCGATTATTGAAATTAAGAATATCGTCATCGGATTGCCTGTAGATTAAGCGGATTTGATGATGATGGTTTCCAACACATTTCCGATATCTTCAAAGCGATCGGTCGCTTCTTCCATTGCTGACAATATTTCTTTGATTTTGATAATGTCTTTGGGTTTATAATCCTCTTCGAAAAGCGCAGCGACTGCAAGGTCGAAAACATCATCTGCATGATTTTCAAGATTATTGAGAAGAACCAAAGATTTTTTTATTTTTTCATGGTCATCAATTCTTCTGAGCAAGGGCATCACTTCACAAACGGTAATTGCTCCCCGCAAAATAATATCACTAAGTTTTTCCATTGCCGGGTTTGGCCCTTGAACTTTATATAATTCAATTCTTTTTGCCGACGCATTAATGTAGTCCACCACATCATCAAGGGCAGTGGCTAACCATTGAATATCTTCACGGTCAAAGGGGGTAATAAATGTGGTGCTTAGGTGGCTAAGTAGTTGGTGCGTAATTTCATCTGCCTTGTGCTCAATGTCTCTGATTTGTTGAAAGCATTCGGTTTTCTTTGCTGGGTCTGCAGCGTTTACCATTTCCACCAATTTGCGAGCCGCTTCCTCTCCACATTTTGCGGAGGCTTCAAATAGCGGGAAAAACCCTTTTTCTTTAGGTACAAAAAATTGGATGATGGAGTTGATATTCATGATGCGCTAATTAGGGTCAAAACTACATTGCCAACGGGTAATGCAATGTTAAATAATTGTTAAGGTTTGGTTATTGGGCTAATAATTAATTTGAACCAGAAAACGCAAAAAGCCTATCGTTTGATGGTTGAGGGGGTTAGCCTTGTTCTCAAACCTTTTTTAGGGAAAAATTTAGGCCATTGTGAATTCCAACGCTTTAATTGATAACCCTATTAATCCCAATTCGGGTTCATTAACTGTATTGCTATGGGCCTCTTTTACAGCTTTCCTGACCCTAAACGAAATTGAAAGGGGTAAAAGAAAAAAATTTCACTTTTCGGGTTTATTAAAAAATCAGAATGAGTAACATAAGCCCCTTTAAGACCTTCATTTCGAATGAAATTTGTGGAGGCTTGGTATTCTTGACTCATATTATGTTGACCGTATGGCTCTGAGTTAATAAAGATGGGCAGACACTTTGCCCTGCATAGACTGGGTCTGGTTTTACCTTGTCGACTTTACCAAATTGGGCAGCTTCCAACGTAAATAATAGGGAACAGACATAGAAACTTGTTTCAATCAAAACTCTAAAAATTTACTTGGGCTTGAATCCTTAATAAATTACCTATTTGAAAATTATCTTGTTTTATAAAATCCTCATACCTTCTTTTTGATAGAGTGTAATTTACCACTAATTCAAAATTCTTGTTTGGTTGCCATTCTGCACCAAACTCAATCTCTTCAACATTATAACTTCTTGCATCCTTTTCGTGTTTTTTTCCTCCATCATAATATTGATATCTAATGAACGGTATTAGGACTTGTTTTTTAAATTTTGCCAAGTAGCTTAGGGTTATGTATCCTCCGTTGAGTGGCATAACTTCAATTGAGTCTGTAACCTTATTAAATTCAGGTCCATTCCCAATCGTGTACTCTGCTTGAATACCAAAAGGTTTTGGATATAAAACCAAAGTGCCCGCAGCCCTTTGGTCTAAATAGTTTAAATCTGAATTCGTTTTTACGCCAGCGCTTAAGTTGCCCTTTGGAATAACAGACTTTCCGGTAAACGCCTGCAGCCCCAATTCGATTACTTGATTTTTGAACTCAAAAGGATACGTTAATCGGCTTATAATGTGTGGCTGATTGTTTAATTCCAGATTATTCGCGGTCTGACCATTGTAAGCACCAAAAGCAAAAACCCCGTAGTCGCCACTTCCCTTTAGACCATCGCTTACTAAACTTGAGTAGAGCTTGCGCTTTTCTTTGGGTGCCCAATAAAAGAACACACCCATATCGCGCTCATTTGAAACGGCACTGTTCAAGGCATCGTTTCTGTCAAGGGGTAATCTGTTTTGGCTCGACTGCATATTCTCAAAGCCATAAGGAACTTTGCTTTGGCCGATTCTGAATCTAAACTCGTTGTCTTTGTCTATGCCCACATCAAAATAAGCATCTCTTAACTGACCAAAGTGAAGCCTTTCCGTGGATGCGCTGCTCGCAAAATCAGGCTGAATATAAAAATATACGTGTTTGCTAATTTGACCAAAAAAGATGATTCGCATTCGTCGCATAAAAAACCCTCCCTCTTTTCCCCATGATTTGTCACATTGCTCACAGTTTAAATTTTCATTTGTTTCCAAAAGTCTATTGTATCTAACCTGGGCATAACCTCTAATCGAAAAGCTTTCATACCATTTTTTAGGCGGGGTGTTTTCATTGGTTGTTTCTACAAGACGGTTGTTTCGAAACCGTGTGCTGGCCTTTATATGTATGGGTTCTGCTTCTTTTTGTTTAGCGAGTTTGTTACTTGTTTTTAAACTGTCTTGCCCTTGGATTTGGGTGAAAATCAAAATAAAAAATAGAAGGAAAAATAACCTTGGCATTCGCTTGTTTTCTGAATCACAAATGAAAAGGAAAACACTTAGGCCAATGTTAAGAGAGTGTTAAGGTTTCATTAACCTTTTGTTGGGGTTAAAATTTGGAAAGCTTAACCGACTCAGCTTTTACTTTTTGCCCTAAAAAAAGGGTAGCAAGGGGCTCAAAAAAGCCCTCGCTTTCTGTGGTCTGGTATCGAGTTTGGGCGTTCTTGGAAATTCGCTTTTC
>JAYSVQ010000251.1:0-1865 GCA_043718485.1 Bacteroidota bacterium | reverse complement strand
GTGCAGAAAAGTTAATTGTAAACCATTCCTGGAACAATTTCAATGTACGTTTCTGCGGCCAATCGTTCCCGTCTGTCCAATACTCAAATAATTCGTTTTCAAAGATTCGTTTGTAGTATTTTTTGAGAACTTTTGGAATATCTTCTTCCATTGTGTTGCTTTTAATCAGATAGGTGTTGAAGTCCTTGGTAGTTTCAAGTGTGAAAGTATTTGTTTCATCAATATAATTTAGCCAATCGTACAGTGGCTGTTTCGGAATTACCGTAAGGCAGTTTCGATTGAGGAATGGCAATTCTATGAGTTCGGATTTCATGGTTTTACAATCACTTTTGATTTTTCGTCAATTCAATAGCTTCAATTGGTCAGACATCGTCTGACTTATTTGAGGGTAGATAATATAGAACTGGCGGTTAAGCTTAAGATTAGTTTGAGAAAGCCCTTTAAAATAAACGGATTTTGCTAATTCGGAAAGCAATTTATCCGCATACTTTGCACTATCTTGGCCTTTTTGTTCAAATTCAACAATATAATAACCAACCAACCAATTGCGGATTGTGATTGAGTGGCTAAAACCCTGCGCTTGAAAATAGACCCTTGTGTATTAAACCTGCTTCAAAAATCCCACAAATTTCCGAATGGCAATTCCTCTGTGGGAAATCAGATTCTTTAGGTCGGAGGAATATTCTGCGAGGGTTAAAGATTGTCCATGGGGAATAAAAATAGGGTCATACCCGAAACCGTTATTTCCAATCGGTTCAAATCCAATCTTTCCTTTTAGTTCGCCTTCGAATAATTGTATTTCTTTTCCATCAAACCATGCAATCACCGTGCGGAATTTTGCAACGCGATTCTCGCACGTTTTCATTTCAAGCAGCAATTTCTGCATATTTTTCACAGGGTTGCTGGGTTCTCCGGCAAAACGAGCGCTAAAAACCCCCGGAGCGCCGTTGAGTGCCTCAACTTCGAGGCCGGTATCATCGGCAAAGCAGGGTTGATTTGTAAGTGCGAATCCAGCTTTGGCTTTTAAAATTGCGTTGCCTTCAAGTGTGATTTCGGTTTCTGGAACATCGGGAATATCCTGAAGGTCGAGAAAAGATTGAATAGAAAATTCACTGCCTATGATTTGCTGAATTTCTTTTACTTTTTTGGGATTTGCAGTTGCAAAAAAAATAGGACTCATCGCTTAATTTCGGATTGCACTTCCTTTAAAAAATCCCACAATTCTTTTTTCAGCATTTTGTTTTCAGCAAGTTCAGTTAAGTTGCCGGCGAAATAAATTTTCTTTTCACCTTGGGTAATTAGGTATTGAGTATTGCTCAAAAACTGCCGCCCAAAGACAATGGTAATATTTCCCGGTGATTCAAAAAACTTGTCGGGCGGCGGCGTTCCACTGATGAGACCAAATCCCGCTTCTTTTTCGGTAATACCGATACTAATTACGATTTTCCTTAATTGTTCGGTGAGGGCCTTGTTAAAAAACTCTTGCTTGCTGAGGGCATAAAAAACAAGGCTATTGGGTTTGGATTTCCATTCAATTTCACTTTCGGCTGCGCCGAGTTTTAAAAAGGATTCTCCATAGAGTTGTTGAATATCAAAAGGGCTGAGTTCCATAATTAATTTTTTGTTAAACCGAAGTGTTTTTCTGCCATGTGCCGAATATCATCGCCGATGGCCAATGCGGCAGTCGCCGCAGGGGAGGGGGCATTTAATACATGAATGGAGTTTTCAAAATATTCAATTCTGAAATCGTCTATCATTTCGCCATTTGTATCCAAGGCCATGGCTCTTACCCCGGAGCGGCCTTCTACTAAATCTTGCATTTCCAAGCTTGGAATCAATTTCCTTAATCGATTCAAGAAAAGTTT
>JAYSVQ010000026.1:0-2821 GCA_043718485.1 Bacteroidota bacterium | reverse complement strand
TACCCCAATTGCAGATGAGACCTGCGGTACTCCGAAAATTTATTCTGAAAACGCACCTTTTTCACCCCTCAATTTTGGTTTAAAACCCAAATGTGGCCTCAAAATAGATATTATCTCTCAACTTGATCGAAACTGTCCTCCAATAATGCAGAGCATTTGCAAGAGGGGGCCAAGAAGTCTTTGCCCCTGCGAAAAATTCAAATACATTGTAACCGTTACCGATACCGGGGACTATGATATTGATTTGCCGCTTGTTAAAATTACCCTTGACGATAACCTCAGTTTCGTAAAAGGATCCGGAAAAATGGAAAAACAAGGCATTCTAAATTTTGCAAATGAGCTTACCCTTACTCCAGAACCTGGAATGACCAAAGGAAAAGGAGACCCTTACTGCAAAGGGGTAAAACTTGGTTCTGATTACTCAAATCTTGGAGCTGAATTAAAATTTCAAATTGGTTGTAGCGGCATTGGGTGCCCCAAAATTCACCCAGGTGAAGTCTTTATTTTTTCATTTGATGTTGTGGTAGATGATGTTCCCCTTGGCACTAGGTTAGAAACATTAGCTGAAGTCGAAAAAGCCCAATGTATTCAAAAGGATTCAACGGATAAGAAAATAGATGTAACTAGTTCCAAAATAAGAAAAGATAGCGTTTATTGTGCATTTGACCCCAATGACAAAAAAGTAAGCCCTGAAAGTGATAGCTGTAATCCTTTACCTGCAAATACAGAATTGGCCTATCATGTTCGCTTTCAAAATCTGGGCAGCGCGCCGGCAATGGATGTCATCATCAGAGATACCCTCGACCCAGATTTAGACCCTGCCACGTTCAAAATCGTAAGCACTAGCCATCCTTATTCTAATGTAGCATTGGAAACCGGAAATATTCTAACTTGGTATTTCAACGGAATTGTATTGCCTGACACCGGTTTAGATTATGAAGGAAGCAAAGGATTTGTCGAATATAAAATTTCACCGAAGGCAAATCTGCCTGCAGGCACAACCATTCTAAATTCGGCTTCCATTTATTTTGACATCAATCCTGCAGTGGTTACCAATACCACCACAAGCTATTTTGGAAAGAAAATGACCATGAGCTTAGGCCCGGACAAAGCAGTTCTCCCAAGCCTTCTCCCTTGGAATTGTACCAGCTTAACAACAACCATTAGTGGGGGTGTGGCTCCCTTTCAAACCCTTTGGAATACAAATGCAATTAGCAACAGCATTCAGGTATGTCCTACTACACCTACCCAATATTCAGTGCAGGTATCTGATGCCAATGGATGCGTGCTTTACGACACGGTGAAAATTTCACCCATGACAGCAAACTGTAATGTAAAAGGAAGTAAGGGTAGTAAAGGCAGCAAGAAGAATAAGATTACGGTTTGTGAAGTACCCCCCAGCCATCCTGAAAAGGCAAAAACCAAATGTGTTGGGCCGAGTAAGATCGCACAAATATTGGCTAAAGGCGGTTATCTTGGGCCGTGCAACACCTACAATAAAACAGTAGAGGAAGCTGAAGAAGTTACGCCCACAGGTTTTACTTTCAAAGCATACCCAAATCCATTTTCTGAAACCACTACCTTAAGTTTTTCTTCAAATGAAGATGAGGCACTTTCCTTAACGCTGTTGGATCTCACCGGCAGAATATTGGAAACTCCTTTTGAAGGAAATGTGATTGCGAATGAAATAAAAGAAGTAACGGTCTCAGGCGAAAAATACAGCGCAGGCGTGTACTTCGTCAAACTTTCCGGAGAGAAAACCGAAACGAAATTTCTAAAAATAGTGATTGAAAAATAGAGTAACCCCTCTGGAAATACATTTTAGGCCCTGTAAGGCTTGAATGTATGAATCCAAATGAATTTTCAATGGAATTTTTCTTTACGTAAAAAACCAAAACGCCTACAAAGAATTTCTTTGTGGGTTTTATAGTTTTCAATTGGCTTCTCATTAAAGTCTCTTGATTTGGAATTTTTAAAGTCTTAATCGAGGATTCCTTATGACGATTCAAACTTGCTCGTTGAAGTAAAATTAAGGGTGGTGAGAAATCAATAACAACGCTCTTCCAACCTGTTACAATTCTCCATTGATAATTCTCTTTAATCCTTCTTTTAAGCGAGCCACATTAAAATTAATCAACAAGCCCAAATTGTAATTCCCTAGTTTCATATAGGTCAGGGTTTGTGCTACATGAACGGGATGGAGTACTGAAACGCTTTTTATCTCAATCACTAATTTCCTCTCCACAAGCAAATCAATTCTATAACCGCAGTCTAATCTCACATCCTCATAAATCAAGGGCATTGCCTTTTCTTTCTCAACATAAAATCCAGATTTCCCTAGCTTGTAGAACAAACATTCTTGATACGCACTTTCCAGCAATCCCGGTCCGAGATGTGAGTGAATCTCTATTGATAATCCAATCACTCGATTTGAAATTTCGTTCTCTGTCATATTTTTTTTTGTTTTTAAGGTATTCTCTATCTTTTGTAATTCTTTGTGTCTTCCCTTTCGTGGCCTTTGTGTCTTCCCCTTCGTGCCCATTGTGTCTTCCCCTTCGTGGCCTTTGTGTCTTCCCTTTCGTGGCCTTTGTGTCTTCCCCTTCGTGCCCGTTGTTTCTTCCCCTTCGTGGCCTTTACTGCCACATCCTACGGCGAAAAATCAAAATAGGGTTTAACCTTTTCCAATACCACAGGGGAAAATTCTTTCATTTTTTGCAACTCTTCAATGGAGGAAAATGGGCCATGCGTTTGGCGATATGCAAACAAAATTTTAGCATGCTTCAAATCCAAATAGGGATGTGAAGAAAGCTTGATGACATCC
>JAYSVQ010000250.1:0-1872 GCA_043718485.1 Bacteroidota bacterium | reverse complement strand
CATATGGTTACTTTTTTGCTATACCGAAAAAACAGAACCCAGGGTTTATGAAAAAATTCGACAGAATTATGGTATCAATGAATGAGAAAAATTTTAGTTATTCTATTTTTCAATCCCTTTCATTTTATTTTAATTCACCATGGACCTTGGTCTAGGCAATAACCAACAAACATTTCTAATGGTAGCCATACCCATTTTTTTGGCTATGGCGGGTGTTATTATTCTATTTGTTGTAATCAATCATCGGCGGCATTTAAGACAACAAGTTGATTTTGAAAAGGAAATGCTAAGAAGTCAAATTGAAATTCAGGAACTCACCTTTTCCCATATCGGGAGAGAAATTCATGATAATATTGGTCAGTTGCTATCGGTTGCAAAACTATACCTCGCCAATCTGCCTTTAAAGGATGAAAATGAAAAGGAAGTAAGAATAAAGGAAACGCACGACCTGATTGGGAAGGCCATTGCTGATTTGCGGAATCTTTCTAAATCTTTAAATCATGAGGCGCTTTTAGGCATGTCACTTGAAGTCGCCTTGGCAGAAGAACTCAATCGGGTGGAGAATAGTGGAAAGTTTTTGATACACTTTGAAAGTACAGGGCAAGCCATTCCCCTTCCTGAGCGCACAAAAACCATGCTTTTTAGAATGTGTCAGGAGCTAATTGGAAACGCTATCAAACATAGTCAAGCCAAATCTCTTTCACTGAAATTGAATTGGAATGGAAAACTTGAAATCAGAATTAAGGATGATGGAAAAGGATTACCGCTACCAAATGATAATGGACATGGTCAGGGCCTGATCAATCTTAAAAAACGAGCAGAGTTAATCGGAGGCAAAATTGAATTTATCTCTGCACCCGGCAAAGGTACCGAAGCCATTATTCTAATCGCTATTCAACACACCAACATATTATAACCCCAAATTTTATGCATTACAGTATTGTAATTACCGATGACCACCAGCTTTTTTCAAATGCGCTCGCAGAGCTTTTGGGCAAAGATGGTCAGTATGAAGTGCTCTATTCCGCGGCAAACGGAAAAGAGCTGCAAGAGAAATTTAAAAACAAAAGAAACATTCCAGACCTATTGTTGCTCGACATTAATATGCCTGAAATGGATGGCTTCGCAACCGCAGAGTGGCTGAAATTGGAGCATCCGGATTTGAAATTTCTGGCGCTCTCAATGAATAATTCAGACCATGATATTTTGAAAATGCTCAAAGCAGGTGCATCCGGTTATTTATTGAAAGACTCTAGCCCTGATGAATTGCTTAATGCATTAAGAGTAGTAAGAGAAAAAGGTTTTTATCATTCCGAACTTGTAGCCAGCCATCTTATGAAAATGCTCAAAGGCGAAAGCAGTGTAGAAGAAAATGACTATAAACTCAGCGAGCGCGAAAAACAGTTTTTACAGTTCGCCTGCTCTGAGTTCTCTTACAAAGAAATCGCCGATAAAATGTGTGTTGCAGAGCGCACCGTTGATGGCTACCGTGAATCCCTTTTCAATAAGCTTGGCGTGCGCACCCGTGTTGGCCTTGCCATGTTTGCCATAAAAAATAAACTCGTCAATCAATAATTTTTTCATTCGCCACTTAAACAAATTTATTATGAAGACCAAACCCAGTCCATTCGGTTCCAAATTCAAGTTTTTATTAGCCGGCTTTTTTCTCGGGGTTATACTCACCGTCGTGGCTGTTTATCAAGTATTACCGCCATGGAAACCTGAACTTTCAGAGGCGCCTCCTTCACAAGGTACACCGGAAGCCTGGGAACCACTTCCTCAGGAGTTTTCAGATGATATGATACACAATTATTTTTTGAAATATCAAAACCAAACCGGTAATCTTAATGCTTTTGGCCCATGGAATCCCAT
>JAYSVQ010000249.1:0-5355 GCA_043718485.1 Bacteroidota bacterium | reverse complement strand
TAACTCTTACTGCAAATAATAAGGGATCAATTTCAGCAACACATACATACTCTGCTTCTGGTAGCTTTTCCGTCACAATTGCAATAACTACAACTTCTGGAACAACTTTTTTCCTTCCTCCACTCAATTCGGTTGTAAATTCTACCATTTGCGATAATTCCGCATATTCCAGTCCAGGCCTTTGGAAATCTTATACCGATACCGACGGAAAAAAATATGCTTTGCGTTCAGAAATTTGGAAAAACAATAATTTATTCAGCCGTAGAATTGGAGCAACCTCAGAAGGTTTTAAGTGGGAAAATGATAAATGGAAACCACTAAAATCAAAATACTTATATGTACAAATAAATGGTAATATGTATGACGACAATTGTGGTGGTTTGTATACAATTTTAGAAACTGACACAGGAAATGATTTGAAAAGCATTTCAGCAAGAAAAAGTAATAATTATACCTATTCAGGAAATGGATCCATTTATTCAATACACAAAATGTATTCGAAATCAACTCAGAATACACTTTTTTCCTATAAAATCTGCATGCAATTATGTCCATCGACAAACCAAAGGGCATATGTCTGTGATTAAAAAATCAACAGCCTTTCTCCTGATATTATTCTATTGCGGATTACTGAATGCCCAAACGAATCCCTTAGTTTTTATTCAACAAAGCACCCGATATGAACCCGGTATATTTTCACTTGAGAAATTCCAGGTCAAAATGTCAACAGGAAAAAATCTTTTGAAGGTAATTCCGACGACAACCTTTTTAAACAAAATGGGCCTCGGAATGACATTTGGCAAAAAATCTACATCATGTTTTACAGGAATTGAACTGGGTGCTGGAACCCGAAAAGTAATTTTATTGCAAACTACCTTTCCCGGTCCGAGTGAGGGAACCTATTATGAATACGAGGAGAATTCAAAGGAAAATCAAATAAGTATTATCCAGCGTTTCTTCTCAATCGGAGCTTTTCTTTCCTTAAATCGAGAATGGAAAAACTGGTTATTTTCTTGTGAACCTTCCCTATCTTTTTATAGATTATCAGACTTAAGTAATTATTCCCCATTACATACAACCTTTTATCTGACTAAAATTAATGCTGTTAATGAAAATGAAGTAATTGGAATGACCGATTATAAGTATCGTTATGGTTCAAAAAATCCAAACCATCAGTATTCTGCATCGTTGAGTGTTAAAATTGGGAAATTCATCGACTTGTCAAAAAGATTTCTCATTCAAATTGGTCCAGGAATCAGCGGTTTTGTATTCAAGCCACCTGATAAAATAATGATTCAGAATTATGTGCCCAATCAGATTCAGCCAAGGGCTAATATTCAATTCAATAACCGGAATTACCGTATTTGGGTTAACCTAAACTTTATAATGTATTTATGTAAACCAAAAAGAGATTAACCATTATCTATGTTTAAACGAATCCTTCTTGCCTATTTTTTTGCATTCCTGTTCCTTTTCGGTTATAATCAATCGGGCTTGAATTCAAATAAAATATTTTTACATGCTAAAACAGGCATTCAACCCTTTTTATATTCATCAGGAAGTGAGATTCTATCTAAATCTTGTATTGGATGTATTTATGCAGCAAATTCCATTAACCAAGGTGTTGTATTTGCCATTGCACCAGGCTATTCAACCCCTGATTGGATTTTTTCTTTGGATTTAGGTGTTCGGATTTCAGACTACTCAAATGGATTTCTTATAAAAAAAATCTCTGCTCCCGGAGGAAATTCATTTGAAGAACTTTATGATGGAAATCAATTTAAAAAGAAAGTCTTAAATACGAATAACTATGATTTTCAATTTGACCGCACCGGATACTCCCTTCAAAATAGATTCAATGCCGGCAGAAGATTTAAAAGATTATCCATTGGTGTGTTTGGTGGATTATTGTTTACCAAATTAGTAATTAACCGTCCCATGGGCGTACCCTATATGGGCATTTTTTATTCATCGGCTGCAGGTTATTTTAATTCTGGAAATCAGTTAATCGTAATTGAAGGTTCATTTAATTCAGCCTCCCTTTCAAATAAAAACAATAGGCTTAAATACAATTCCCAATCAGGAATGTTAGGGATATGGTATCAACTTGACCTTACGAAGGAAGGAAAGGTGTTTTTTGAGAATTCCTTTTTCTGGGAAGGTTCCATTTCCGAAAAACAAGGAGAATACACCTTTCGCTATTACAACATCAACGGTGCGGATTTAGGTGGCCTTTCAACCCAAGAGAGTTTAATACGATGGGGAATTCAATTTGGCCTTTCCTTTAAACTGCGTTAATAATTGACAATACAGCCCAATTACATTACCTATCCTCTTCTTCCTCCCAATCCTCGTCTTCACCCTCATCTTCCTTCCTTTGGTTTGATAGCATATTGGAAAGCAAGTCCTGAAAAATGAGTTTGCCTTCGATGCGTGTTTTGCCAATTTGAGAATACTCTGCAAGGCCGTGCAATACAAACTCCATCAACAACAATTGGGTCATTACATCTGCTTTGGGAAATTTACCTGAGACAAATTCTTTTAAACCGGGTACGGAATTCAACAAGGCTTCATATGCTTGTTGCGATAGGTCGGCAAGAAAAGTAAGGGCCTTGCCCTTTGAAAACCATTGAATGATTTCATGGTAGGGATTTTGGCCCTTGGCCTTTTTGCTTTGTGCGGGCTCCGGGAATTGGGCTGTAAACCCACTGCGAATGGCCATGCCTAATAATCGATTTGCAACGATCGAAGGGCCCTCTTGCTCGCCCTCATACACCAATTCAATTTTTCCGGTGATGGAGGGAATTAAAGCATAGAGGTCAATAATTCTTATATGCGTTTCACTTTCTTTATTCAACAACATTCTGCGCTCTGCTGCGGAATAAAGATTCTCCATTGCTGAAATGGTGAGGCGTGCAGAGACTCCACTTTTTTGATCGACAAACTCAGAACTTCTGGCTTGAATCGCAATGGCTTCAACCAGGTGATCCAAAATCTCATGCGAGGTGATATACTTTTTCTGTGCCTCGGCAAGGCGAGCCTCTTGTTGGGTTATGCGTATTCCGGTTGCTGCATCTTTTGGGTAATGCGTAAGAATCTGGCTTTCAATTCTGTCTTTGAGTGGAGTAACAATGCTGCCCCTATTGGTGTAGTCCTCCGGATTTGCGGTAAATACAAATTGAATATCTAAAGGCAATCGCAATTTGAATCCGCGAATTTGAACATCCTCTTCCTGCAAAATATTAAAAAGCGAAACCTGAATACGCGCTTGCAAGTCTGGCAATTCGTTTATCACAAATAGGGCGCGATGCGACCGTGGAATTAAACCAAAGTGAATCACACGCTCATCAGCATAAGAGAGTTTAAGGTTTGCGGCTTTAATCGGGTCAACATCGCCAATCAAATCGGCAACGGTTACGTCGGGTGTAGCCAATTTCTCTGTATATCTTTCCTCACGGTGCCACCAGGTAACATGTGAAGCCTCACCCATCTCATGAATGCGTTCTCGTGCCGCCTTGGTAATAGGCTGTAACGGGTCTTCGTTGAGTTCGCTCCCTTCAAGCACCGGAATCCACTCATCGAGCAGACCCACCAATAAACGAGCAATACGGGTCTTGGCTTGCCCTCTTAACCCAAGTAAAAGAATGTTGTGACGTGAAAGAATCGCACGTTGCAAATCAGGAATAACCGAATCCTCAAAACCGTGAATGCCTTCAAACAGATTCACACCAGAGCGTAAAGCTTGCAAAAGGTTGTCTCGCAGCTCGTCTTTTATGGATTTGGGCTTATATCCACTGGCCAAAAGCTGGCCAAGGGTAGTAATCGTCGGCGGTATTAGGCTTTTCATTGTTTCAATTAAGTGAATAACCGTGAATTGGCAAATCGGTTTTTTATTCCTCTAAATAATTATTGCCAAATCAGGTTTAAGATAGCTTCAGTTCAAATTCTCAAATTAACGCTATGCTTTTCGAGGATCCCGATCCTCGGGAAGCATGGGGTTAGAGGTATAAGTCTTTCGGCTTTAGCCCTGATAAGGAAAGATTAGCAGTCATGGCTAAAGCCTTTGCATTTCGGTTTACAAACCTCAGCCTGAAGGCTGGGGTTTATAGGAATCCAAGAACTATCGGTTTTAACTAAAAACGACCTTGAATTGGGATTCTAAAAATAAAATAGTCCTCGTCCCGGCTGAGCCGAAACGAGGACTATAACAAATCTTATTTCTTACAACAATTGGGGCTTGGCGGAAGTCTGGGATGCCGCATTTTTGGTACCACTACCATTGCCCTTGGCATTAAACATTACCTGCCACCAGGTGAGCTCGTCGCAGATATTGTATGCGCCGACTTCACCAAACACCAAATCCCACTGGGCAGCAGGGTCAAGTTGAAGTGCAGCTCCACCACTGTACGTGCCGGTATTTTGATTGAGCGTGAGCTGAATCTTGATGTTCATCGTTTCATCATTCTTATTCTTCAATTGAACGATCATCTCTACTTCATGAGGAATGTCACTATTCTTTTCGAAATTGATTTCGAAAGCCATGGTGTAAAGTCCTCGTTGTGTAAATTCGGTGGAATACACTTCCTTTAGTTTGTATTTTGTGTTGCACACTACATCCTTCGGGTTATTCACAAAAGTAATTATGTCTTTTCGCGGTTCAGCAATTGCCACGCCTGAAGCATCGAGCAATGTCTGGGTAACAACATAACTGAAACCTTCAGGGTTGGTATGGAAGTGAAACTGTTTTACCGCATATCGGTTTTCATTCATTTTTGAATTTTCGGGTGAATAATTTGCAATGAATTGATTCTGGATTGGCTTAGGTGCATAAACCAAATCTCCTGTTGGCATGATATCCACCCTTACAGAATGGACATGATGAACTCTATCATTTTTTACCCTGATATATGCGGTCTCACCTTGCCAGTCATCAACAAAATTAGCAGTGCCACTAAACCTAATCTGATCGTGTTTGGGTAGTGAACGCTCAACGGTGACGGTGTAAAAGGGTGTACCACCCTTAGTTTCAGAATAAATCTCCTTACCCTCAATGTTACGCATCGTAACGGTTACTTGGTAGGTACTTCCTAAAGGTTTCTGGCCGTTAAACAAGCATATTCCAGATAGTACAGCTAGGTCACAAACGGGTTCATATGACTTTCTCCTGGGAGTTGATTTCGCTTTAGAAAAAACCATTTTATAACTCTCAGAAACGGTCTTAGGTGCATTAATATCTCCAGGTTTGAAGGTTACATCCAAGCTGGCCACTTCATCATTATCATCATCTTTAACCCTGACCACCACTCTATGGCTGATTTTTCCATCTATATTGACCAACTCACGCATCAAGATTTC
>JAYSVQ010000248.1:0-1883 GCA_043718485.1 Bacteroidota bacterium | reverse complement strand
TAGAAATGGTGTAGCTATCTCAGGTGCAAATTCCCAAACATACGGTGCCTTGCAGGCCGGAAGTTATACGCTAAAGATGACCAACTTTGGTGGATGTTCCGATTCAACTTCAACTTCAGTTTCACTCACAACCTTAATCGCACCCACGGTTAATTTAGGGCCAAATAGAGTAGAATGTTTAGGCGATACCATTATCTTGAATGCAGGTACAGGTCATGCGGGTATTAGTTGGTGTGGCGGTCAAACTACACAAACAATTCCCGTTACGATTTCAGGAAACTATTGCGTGACCGTTACAGCTGCGAATACGTGTACCGCCACCGATTCAATCAATTTTATTTTTGATGCGCCGATAGCCAACTATAGTTTTCAATATGGAGGCAATCCTGCATTTTTAAGTTTTTCAGATCTTTCGGTAAATGCAGTTTCCTGGCTTTGGAATTTTGGAGATGGAACCCCCGCCTCAAGTGGTGCCAGTCCTACTCATACTTTCCCTCAAATTGATACTGTTTATTTTGTTTGCCTGACGGTAACCGACACGAATGGATGTACCCATCAAAAGTGCGACTCAATCGGTTTAGGAATTTTAGGTATTCAAAATTGGGCATTGCAACAAGCCATTACCCTCTATCCTAATCCCAATCAGGGTACCTTCCAGATCAATGGAATTATTGGTGAGACGCAACTTCAAATGTATTCGGTCGAGGGTAAACTAATATTAGAAAGCGCTATTCGCTCTGGTGAAAATGTGGTTGTTCCTCCTCTCGTTTCCGGTCCGGTACTATTGGTCATTCGTAATCTCGAAAAAATTACGGCACATCGAATGATGATTACGAGGTAATCAGAACCGGACCCTTACAACCGTTTCCATCCAACAACCGAGGGGCCAAGTGTCACCGCTTTTTAAGCCACGGGCCAAGGATTCCGATGCACTTGGTGTCTTGTTTTTGTAATTAAATACAAATTCTGAGGCCTCCTTTTCAAATGCCAAATCTCTATTCGCCGCCTCTTGACAATAATCAATGGCCAACCAATACACTGCTTTTCTACTAAAAGGGTCAAGGCCACATAAAACACTTCCATTTACAATTAATTTGGCCATTTGAATGTGCGGCTGGCCCCATTGTGGGCAAAGTTTGCTTGCCTCTTTCAAGCAAGACAATGCCTCAGAAAAGGATTGTTTTTTTTCCAGCACTTTTGCTTTCATTACCCAACCGATTGCTTTTACGTATGAATTTTCTTCATACAAAATTCCTCTGCTGATCAGAGAATCTTTAAAGGAAAGAGATTCTTCTCTTTCTGCCCACTCATAAAACCACCAAGCATTTTTTTCTTCTTTTAATGCGAGAGAGGCTAATAAATTACTGAAACGATTGGCCTCACAATTTGAAAAAAAATACATGGCTAGAATTGAACGCATTTCCACTGCGCTTTGATTGGCGTTAAGGATTTGAGCCTGATAATTTTGAATAATTTTTTCGCATGAAGGAAGGATACCCGCAATCTTTGCATTCGTTCGGATTTCAGTTTCTTCAATTTCGCGCTTTGATGCACCGGCCCCTATTTTTTTTATTTGAAAATATTGATTTGCTTCAACGCATGTAAATGCAAACTGGCTTAAACTACTTTCTCCGTTTTTCAATTGTTTTATTTCTTCATCTACCATGGCTTCAACCATCATCGCGGGACAAACAATGGGGTCAAGCGTGAGGCATGCTTTTAAGGCAGGCTCTGATTCTCCCGGAAAATAATTGGGATATTCCATAACGAGCACCGCTTTCCGTAGCATCCATTTTAATCGATGTTCCGGGTCGTGTAGGATGCACTTTTCGTAAATGCGAAATAATAAGTTTAATTTAATTTGTTCAGGTTCAGTTTTAATA
>JAYSVQ010000247.1:0-5409 GCA_043718485.1 Bacteroidota bacterium | reverse complement strand
ATTTTCACCCCGGTTGCATTCCCGACCGTGACCACAGATTATATAATTACAGGTGTAGATAGCATGGGTTGCACCATTCGAGATACAGCAAGAGTAACGGTAAGCGGTGTGGGTGTGATTGTAGATGCAGGCGCAAACCAAACCATTTGCCCTCCCGGAAATGCAAACTTAAGTACAACGATTTCTCGCCCATGTCAGGTAATTTCAGATCCTTGTACGGGTTCAAATAATCAAGGAACCATTACTTCACTTACGCCTACAACTTCTGATCACAACTTTGGACCCTTTATGGGCCCACAATGTGTAGGTGCAGGAGGCGGCCCCCCTTGCTTCAATAAATCATTCAAACAACAAATTCTTTTGTTGAATACCGAATTAGATAATATTGGCTTAGGCGCAGGTGGAAAAATAGATACCCTTTGGTTTTTTGTTGATACGCTTGGCACACGAAACACCTCAAATTTGACAATCACCATGGGATGTACCGGTCGCCCTGACTTTACGGGCCCCACACCCATTGCTTACACCTCGGCTTTACCTCCGACCATGGATACAGTTGCATTTTATCCATCTTTAACAACACCAGCTTCAACGGGATGGTATGCTCTACCTTTTAACCGTGCCTCTTATAATTATGACGGTTTTTTCAACCTGATTATTCAAATTTGTACGAGTACACAGGATGCTGGCACCGGTCCAGACGTAAGACGTCACATAACTAGCCCTGATTCCCTTTATATGTTTTCTTCTTTAACTGCAGGAGGTGGATGTGGAACTGCGGGTGGAACTGGCAGAACGATTCGACCAGATGTAAAACTTTCATTTTGTGCTTCTAATCCTGCTGGTCTTACCTATAGCTGGGCACCTGTAACGGGTTTAGGTACACCTTTAAATCAAACCACAACTGCCTCACCGCCCTCAACTACAACCTATACAGTAAGTGTGGTGAATGGAGCCTGTATCTCAGCTGACTTTGTAACCGTAACCGTGAATTGTATTTTGCCTGTAGAACAATTAAAATTTCATGGATTTTTGGTTGATAATGGCGTTCAGTTGAAATGGGAAACCTATAAAGAAAATAATACCAGCCGTTTTGTGATTGAGAGAAGTAACAATAGTACAGATTGGAGCCATTTAGGTTCAAGCATGGCGCACCGCTACACTACAGGTTACACCGATTACCAATTACTCGATACTGACCCAATTATTGGTTCTAATTTCTATAGACTCATTCAATTTGATATGGACGGAAAATCAACTACAAGCCAAGTGGTTGAAGTTGTTTACTCGGTTGAATCTGCCCTTAGCAGTGTGTATCCAAACCCATCAGAGCCCAACACTGGTTTCTTTTTGAATTACTTTGCCGCTGAAAACGCAAAAGTAAGCGTTTCTCTTTTTGACATAAATGGAAAGAAAGTAATTTCTAAAGAATACAATTTAGGTGAAGGTTCAAACACGCTCGAATTCCCAACCCATGATCAGGTACCGGGTATTTATATTTTAAAAGTGAATAACGGCAGCCGCTCAGAAGTGAGAAAGGTTATCCTTTCTAAATAAAGATTTTTTATCAGACTATTTCCTGCAAAGGGCCTCCTCAACAAGGAGGCCTTTGCTTTTTGCAGCCCTTTTATTTTCGAGGCTAAACGGCAATTGCTGCATTCGGCAAAAAAATAATAAAGCACGATGGGTTTGAGGCAACCAGAGAAAAACACCTCTCCTTATGTTTGCTTTCCCAACAAACGCAACCCAATTCTATTGGGTAAAAGCCTTGGCCCGGAAATGGTTTGAATTAAATTCAGATATGGGTAGAAACCATTGAGAAAAAGGAATGGAACAACCTTGTTCCATGTCTCTTTCATTTAAGAAGGAAGAGATAAAAGGGGGAATATAATTTATGAATGGGGTGCCCCTTATATTTTTCACCGGTCAACGATTTTTATTCAATAGGATATCCTAGAAATAAAACCAAATAAAATACGGAAGATTCGTTGAATGGATTTTACAAATTCTAGAAAACCATTTCCATTGGTGATTTCAAATCCAAAAAGGAGAATCATTTCCTCCAGAAAAAAAGGAAATAAATATTGTGTCCAAACTAAATTCAAAAAAATAAATTCCACCCAATTCACCTCATTGAGAAATGTTAAAAAATAAGTCACTGCCTGGAAAGCAAAAAAAAAGAATGCCGGAATAATCCGGCATTCTTTTAAAATCTATAATTCAACTTTTTAAAACCTTCTCAAAAATCGGCTGAACCGAATTTGAAAAGCATGTCCCATTAAATACATTGCAGGAACCGCAATTAAGGTTACGGCTGTGGCAAATATCAATCCGAATACAATTGTCCAGGAGAGTGGTCCAAAGAACATTACGTTATCCCCTCCGAAGAAAATGTTCGGTTCAAAACTGGTAAACAAGCCGGCGAAATCGATATTGAAACCGACCGCCATAGCCAACAAACCCAACACAGTTGCACTTGCCGTAAGTAAAACTGGCTTTATTCTCAATTTACCTGCTTCCACAATTGCATCGCGGGTTTTGTACCCCCGTGACCGAAGGGTGTCCATAAATTCAATGAGCAGAATTCCATTCTTCACGACAATTCCTGCGAGACCCACCACACCAAAACCCGTCATTACGATAGAGATTTCCATACCTGTTAATCCAAACCCAACCAAAACACCGACTATACTAAAAATAACCTCAGACAAAATAATGAGGGGTTTAATTAAGGAATTGAATTGGGTAACCAGAATCAAGAAAATTAGACCCATGGCCATAAGTCCTGCCATGCCAAGAAATGCTTGAGATTCTTCTTGATCTTCTTGCTGGCCTGTCATCACCACTTCAACACCCTCAGACTTGGAAAAGGAGCCTAGTTCTCGTTGCACCTTATCGACTACCTCTTGTGGGTTATAGCCCAAAATAATATCTGAGGTCAGCGTGATTACCCTTTTTTGGTTGATTCGCTTAATACCGCCAAATGTTGAAGAATACTCAATGTCTGCAATTGCAGCCAGAGGCACTTGCCGAACCTGGCCCATCATATTCATGTCACGGTAGGTAATCTTCAGATTGATTAATGCATCGATGTTATTTCTCAGGTCTTCATTGTACCTCACCATAATGGGGAACTCATCCTCATTTTCACGATACTTAGAAGCTTCCTTTCCAAAAATTGCATTCCGAATTTCCATTCCTACCTGACCGGTATATAAACCCTCACGCAGGGCTTTCTCGCGGTTGATGTTGACCATAAGAACAGGATTCTGCTTTTGAAAATCAGATTTTAATTCATCCACGCCCGGAATTTGAAGGGAGTCAAGAAATTTCTTTACTCTTTCAGACTCTTTTACAAGCGCTGCAAAATCCTCACCCCGAATTTCAAGATTGATGGGTTTTCCAACAGGAGGGCCCATTCGCTCTGGTTCCACAGAAATTTCTGCACCGGGAATATCCTTGACCACCGCTCTAATTTTCTCCATATAACTCGCAGTAGATTCTCCTTTACGTTTTGAAAACTCAACGAAATTAATGGTAACCTTACCACGATGCGGCGTTGCATTTCTATCAAAATCGCCCATTGGATCGCCTGCATTTAATCCCACGTTTGCGATTACCGATTCGACAACAGGATTGTTGTCGCCTAAAACGCCCCTTACGTCTCCCTCAATAATTCGGATAAGCGAATCCGTAACTGAGAGTTCAGTTCCAATTGGAAGTCGCATATACACCATCACAGAATTGGGTTCGCCTTCAGGAAAAAATACAACTTTTGGTGCCCGTGCCGAAATCAAAAATATTGAACCGACAAGAGAAGCAACAAGAATGCCCATGATAATTCCGGGATTACCTTTTTTCACTGCCCAACGCAAGGTTTTTTCATAGGCATTCATCAACCGCGGCAACAATCCATGCTCAAAGCTGTGCACCAATTTTTTCATCACCAATTGGTTCAGAAATAAGAGCACTACGATGAATATTGAAAAATTTCCGAGTCCGGGATGACCCGATAAATGCAATAAAAGACCAATCGAAATAAAAATCGCGGAAGGCATTCTCAATTTTCTAAATATCTTCCCAAAACTATTGGATTGGTACGTATGACTATCTTCACCTATTTTCATAAAATCTACAGCGAAAACCGGATTGGCCAAAAAGGCAACGACTAAAGAAGCAGATAAGGTTAGAATGAGCGTAATCGGTAAGTAAAACATAAACTGCCCAACGATACCCGGCCAAAAAGCAAGGGGAAAGAAAGGAGCTACTGTTGTTGCCGTTCCCGATAGTACCGGAAGGAAAACTTCACCTGCTGCCAATTTGGCTGCCTTCATGGTCGAAATTTTTCCCTTATTTTCTTGCATAATGCGGTAGGTATTTTCAATTACAACAATTGCATCATCCACAACTATACCCAAAGAAAAGAGGATGGAAAATAAAACCATCAAATTCAGCGTAAAGTCTATACCGGGCATAACTAGAAAAGCCATGAAAACCGATATAGGAACTGACAAGCCAACGAAGATGGCGTTGGTTGGCCCCATGAAAAACATTAAAACAAAAACCACCAATATAAAGCCAATGATAATGGAATTCACCAAGTCATTCAGCATGCTTTTCGTTTTCATGGATTGGTCTCCATTGATAGCCACAGTCAAATCTGTGGGGTATTTATTCTCCTGTAATTCTGAAATAAATCCTTTGATTTTGTCGGCTGCTACGACCAGGTTTTCACCGCTTCGCTTTATGACACTTAGCGTCACAACATTTTCACCATCGAGACGGGCATAGCTTTCTCTTTTCTCATAGGAATCATCAACAGAGGCGATTTCTCCCAATTTTAAATTGGCACCCGACATTGACCGAATCAAGATGTTTCTAATCTGGTCAATGGATTGAAACTCGCCGATAATCCTTACCGAGCGAGTGGTACCATTCATGGTCAGGTTTCCGCCGGTTAAGGTTACGTTTTCAGCGGATATGGCTCTTGAAACATCATCCATAGTAATTTGGGCCATTTCCATTTTACCATTGTCGAGGTTTACCTGAATTTCACGTTTCAGGGTTCCCACCATATCTACCCGTGTAATTTCCTTTAGGCCTTCAATTTTGTCTTTCAACAGTTCAGAAAAATACTTCAGTTTATCTAAGTCATATCGCCCTGCAATGTTGATGAACATTATGGGGAACTCTGAAAAGTCAACCTCATTTACTGAAGGAGGCTGAAGAAGATCTTTGGGTAAATCGGGTTGTGCTTTATCAATTGCATCTTTTATTTTTTGCTTGGCAATCGGCACTTCCACGTTTGCATTAAACTCAATGATTACACTCGAAAAGTCTTGAACCGAATTACTGGAGATTTTTTTCACTCCAGAAACCGATTTTACATGCTTTTCTATTTGACGTGTA
>JAYSVQ010000246.1:0-5409 GCA_043718485.1 Bacteroidota bacterium | reverse complement strand
TATATTTCTTACGAAAAAGTGAAAAAGCTTCCTTGTGGTTTGGTTTATTATGCTTATCACTCTTGGTTCGAGCCTTATTAACAGATGAAAGATTTCTATATGTTTTATTTCCTTCTCTCGATTTGAATATTGGATTGCGTTTAGAATATCTTCCTGTATGTATGGGTCCAACTCTGAATGCAATCTTTACCGCATTCCTTTTTCCACAGGAATTTCCTAAAAAAGCATTAAGGATTATTTTGTGGCTTACTGCCGCTGAGACAATCATCATCTTATTTACTCCTCCTTGGTTTTATACAGGCTTGTTACCGGGGTTTGAATTAACACTTATCATAAAGTTCATTCTTACCATTATTATTATCATAAGAGGCATCAATCATAAAAGATTGGGTGCAATACCTTTCCTGTTAAGCATGTTAATTCTTGTTGTATGTGCCGGCAGGGATATAATTAATTCTTTACTTAGTATTAATACAGGTGATATTACTCCCATTGGTTTTTTTATTGCAGTTCTTGCTCAAACGTATGTCATTGCATCCCGAATATCTTCTGCCTTTGGGGCAGTCGAAGACTTATCCGCAAACCTCGAGCAAAAAGTAGAAGATCGCACGCGTGAATTGAGAGACGAAAAAAAGAAATCAGATGAACTGTTACTTAATATTCTTCCCGTTGAAACAGCCAATGAATTAAAACGATATGGTCGTTCTAAAGCAAAAACGTACGACATGGTTACTGTGATGTTTACCGACTTTAAAGATTTCACCGACATAAGCGAAAAATTAAGTCCCGAATTATTGGTAGCCGAGATTGATTATTGCTTCAGCGCATTTGATAACATCATTCAGAAATACGAAATAGAAAAAATAAAAACCATTGGCGATGCTTACCTCTGCGCAGGCGGCTTGCCGGTATCCAATTTTACACATGCTGCCGATACAATAAATGCTGCCATTGAGATCCGAAACTTTATGGCCACTCGAAAAAAAGAAAAAGAAGATAAGGGTGAAATTCCATTTGAGTTAAGAATAGGGATACACACAGGTCCGGTTGTTGCAGGAATAGTTGGAGTTAAAAAGTTTGCTTATGATATTTGGGGCGATACAGTAAACCTTGCGGCAAGAATGGAAAGCAGCGGCGAGGTGGGGAAAATAAATATCTCTGAAGTAACGTATCAATTGGTGAAAGAGAAGTTCAATTGCATCCATCGCGGGAAAATTCAGGCGAAACATAAAGGGGAGATTGATATGTATTTTGTGGATTCTATTGTATAGTATGAGAAGCATATGCAAAAAACAATAGATAAGCCTGATGGCGCTATAATCGTTAGGGAAAGTTCATGGTTCCAACTCCATTTGACGTTCAAGGAATATTTATTGGCTCCGAACCGCCGCCTTCGCCAAGCCCGAAAACGTAATGTGCAACCTTACTTACCCGACAGTGCTAACATAAACAGACAATAAAATGGAACATTTAGACAGAAAAAAACATTGGGAAAACATCTATCAGACCAAAGACCTTGAGATTCGACAAAATCTATTAAGACCTGCGTTTCTTGCTCTTTGACGCGCTTTGATTTTGCAGCTCCTTGAATTGTTTTCTTTTTTCCTCTAAGGTAGTCGGTAATTGTTTGGATAATTTTTCCGTTCCTAACCGATCCATTTCCTGAAATGATATTTTGCAATTCATGTTTTATGGACATTTATGTAAAAATACAATTTAGTGTGCAAACAGACAAACCAAGGGCAAGACAAAAACTATGGGTACGCAACTGAAACCTAACATATAAGGATTAAACGCACGAAGCGAGGCAGGAATCCGATTACTATCGGATTAACCCTGCTTGCCAAGATGATGCCCCGCCTGAATGACGAAGTCGGGCTAAGGTTCGGACGAATTGTGTGCCGTTAGGCACATAATATGGGTAGAATTTGAATGGGTGGTTTCTATTGTGCCGTTAGGTACAAAATACGGGCAGAAGATTTGATTGCGCATTATAGATTGCTTATTCCAGCATCATTCTCAACGAAATACTCTTTCCTTTTTCATCAATGGCTCTGAGCAGGAACAAACCTTTTGCAAAACCTGAAATATCGATTTCACTTACCTTTGGTGATTCTAACACACGTTTTCCATCAAGCGACCATAGCTCGAGTTTAACTAAAGAAGATTCTTCGTTCCATTGAATAAAGATACGGTCATGTGCTGGGTTTGGAAAGGCGCGAAACCCAATTTCCTTTTTAACTATAGGTTTGGTAAAAATAGAATTAACTAATGCGTTTGGTCGGAAAATATGTGTGGTTTCATTGGTAATGGTGGTATCGCTTTGGTCAAAATAGATATAAGCATCGTTATTTACCGTTGCAATTGAAAGGCCCGGCCGCAATGAAATTAAAAAAGAAAGCCATCCCTGGCTGCCTGTTGGATTGGTACTGCTATCCGGTAGATTAATATTAGGAAAAGTAAAAGCCAAGACTCCGGTAGGTAAAACAGCCAGAGTGCAATAATGACTTGCGCCAAGAAACTGGAAACTACCCGGATCTAGGTTACTGTCTAAGGCATCCCGCACAAGCACTGTATTTGCGACACCGGGCCCTTTGTTTTGAAAATGAACTGTGTATTCCAGCGGTGTAGTCACGGGAATATACGTATTTGGAAAATTCCCATTACTATTCCTGCTTAATGAAATAGGAACGGCAGATTTCTCATTTTCATCGAGCGTACTTCGAATTTGCTTAAAGTAAATGTCAATAAAAGGGTCAAAATCATCGGGTGGATAAATGCCAATTATCCCATATCCATTGCTATCGGGATGGCTGCATGCTTCATACTCCCATGAGGGATGGCTATTGCCCGGATGATTAATATCTTGATCGGCTTCAACCCGAAATGCCAGCCCATTAGCGTACCACCATTGCACTAAACTGTCGCCCGCAGCCAGTTGAAAAGCATTATTGGCTATATTTACATTGTTTCTGTATGCCCGATACGATCGGGGTGCAGCCATAGCCGAGCCAGAATTCAATATTTTAAAAGAAGAAAGGCTGTCATACAAACACCTGCCCGTAACTAAGATTTCTGATCCATCCCAAGCCGGATTTGGGGATGTGCAAAAAGAATCTGGATATATGTGTGCAATTAACCTGAGGGTACGTTTAATTAAGGCCGGGTCGCAAATTGTAGAAACCGGAAAGCTAAAGGAATCCAAAACTCCGGGATTAAGATTGCCTACAGAAAAGGTATAAAGGTTGCCCGTTGAAGATTGAAGGGTTCCTGTGCCCGCGTTTACAAAATTAAGCAAGGTATCTAACTCAATGGTAATGGTTGTATTTGTTGAAGTGGAGGAACCCAAGTTTTGCTAATTAACGAAAATAGTGGAGGTGGAACAGGGTACAAATCCATTTGAATTAAGTATGACAAAATTCTGAGGGCATCCCGAAACACCTTGAACACCGAAATCATTTCCACCACTAAACAGCCCCCCTGTTGCAAAGGTAACCTGATAGGCAAGTGCGGGTGCGGGACAAATTACGCTTACTACACTTTGATAGGGATTGTGACAAGTATCTGTATAGGTACCGGGCACCACATAAATTTGATAGTTACCGTTTGTATCGCTAATGGCATAATAGGGGCCCGGCTTAGCTTCTACCATGGCATAGGGAACCGGTGGTTCACCTAAATCACGCTGACAATTTGCATTCAAATCATAATACACGGTACCCTGAATGGTATCATTTAGGGCCCCGCAATGCGAACAATCTATGATGTGAATGGCGATATCCCGTACGCTATGGGAAATGAGTTGGCCATTTCTATACTCAAAGACTGTGATGGCAAACACAACAAGTTGCTCAACACCTAGTGAAGCCGAAAACCTAATCATTCCAGTATCCGGGTGAATAGTTTCGGGTCCATTCAAAGGGTTTGTTGCTGAACCAGGAGGATTGTAACCCATACTAGCTCCATTACTTGTTTGCGGGTTGGCCCAGGCATACACAACTGAATCCCCATCGGGTTCCCATGTTCCAAATGAAAGACTATCCCATGCGCCCCAACAATGCACCAATTTATAAGTGGAATCAAATCTGGGAGAGGAATTTTGAAGAGTGCTGTTCAGGGATGAAGTGACATGCAAGCTATTCGAACCAGGATTATTAAGATTTGTAATCGAGGCATTCCGGCAACAAGCAGAATGAGACAAAACCCAATCGGAGCAAGTGGCGGGTAAGATAATCGTATCGGAATAAATACCGATTTGCATTCCGGGAGCAGTGCCTCCATTACATTGGTTTAGAAAGCCTGAACAAGAACTCGTGTCGAGAAAACTATTTACCAGCGGCAATAAGTATGAAGTTTGAGGGCCACAAGCGGATGAAGAATTAGCATTGATTGCTTTTTGCGCCGCTAATGGTGTATTTCCATTACAGGATTGATAAACAATAAGCCTGACGATGTAAGAATCTTGTCCAATCCAAGTATAATCCAATTGCGCCCCATTATTTCCCTGAGCCCTGAAAAAGGAAAAAGTCAAGGTGAGAAAAAAAACTAAGGGTCGGAGGTAGTTAAGAGATATCATAGCATGTTCAATTTCAGGGAGAAGTTAAATAAACATTCTATAATTGCAAAGATTTGCTTGAAAACCCAATTTAATGCGCTAAAATAGATTTTTGGGTAATTACCCTTTCGTAGTTTTGCCAACATTGCCCTTTCAGGGCTGCCTTAGTTGATTGCCATCACCAGCGCGCCGCGGCGGGCGAAATACATTAGCGATGGGTTAAGAACGTAATATTACGAAATGGGTGAAGCCCCAGCGGGGCGCGATATGTTAACGATGGGTGAAGCCCATCGCTAACGAAAAATTTAGGGAGCCCTGAAAGGGCGGAATACACTGTAAAAGGAATACATCATAACGCAAATCATATGTCGCCCTTTCAGGGCTTAGATTTCATGTCGCAGAAAGTACATAGGGCTTCACTTTATGTTAATGTATTATGCCCCTTCAGGGCTGCCATTAGAAATAGAAAAATACAAGCCCAGCAGGGGCGACATATGGTAACTATAGGTGAAGCCTATCGAATAATATTACGAAATGGCAAAAGCCCCAGCGGGGTAGCGATGGGTAAAGAACTAATTTATTTATTTAATGTATATAAAAAAACCACCCCTATCCCCTCCTTGGGAAAGGAGGGGCACATATCAGAGCGAGTGCCCGCCAGGATGGACCGGTTAGGACGAGCGAGAGTGTACTTAGGTGTTGCATTTAAAAGTGCCCCTCCTTTGCGTGGGTTTGTGTGCAGAAAAAGGAGGGGTTGGGGTGGTTTTCTTATCCGTCTATTCTTCTACCCATATTGAACCCCAACCGGGATTTTGTGCCGTAGGCACCTTATATCGGTAGAATTTTCTTGTGCC
>JAYSVQ010000245.1:0-5426 GCA_043718485.1 Bacteroidota bacterium | reverse complement strand
CGGCCTTGAACGATTCCACTCAATCGCAAAATGGGGGCCCTGAAGAATATACCCAAAGCGTATTGGCTGAGTTGAAAGCCCATCCTGAACTTCTAAATCAAGCGCAGCAAAGTATAGACCGGGGCGGAGCCCAGGGCTTGAATGAATATTTCAATCAACGCTACCCAAAGGTAGGGGGATTAAAATTTCTTGAGAGAAGCCACCCTTCAGCACAGGTAGTTGTAAGCATGGCCGAGCGCATGGATTTAGGTCAAGGCGTAGAAAGGGTTTTGTCAAAAATCAAGAGTTTGGCCCAATTGCATGCAAACCCAAGACTGTACAAAATGGCAGCGAGTAGTGGTGCCGAATTATTTGCGGCCTCACGCAGTGCAATGAGCATGAATCCATTTGAGTATGGGGCCTTGAATAGACCGAAGTGGGAGCGGGTCATTAATGACAGCGTGAATAGTGGCCTAGGGGAAACAAGACCTGAAATTGATTTTGATAGGAATCGGTTAGTGATGTGGGTGAAGGAGGATGTCGCCTTGATCAATTCAAATTCAGATTTGAAAACGGTTCTTGGAGGTCAGAAGGTTATTCGGTTAATTGATACTCCAGACGGTCAATATTCAGAAATTTTCTTTTGGCATAAGGGTGAATATCATCGGGGACGAGTACCGGTATTATCATTGAATCAGCAACCAGTTTATCACCAATATAATTATTTTCTGAATTTTATTGATGATGCTGAAAATGTTCTCTACAGAGCAAAACAGGAACTGGGCAGAAAGCCAGCATTTGCAAATCTTTTCTTGAAACTTAAGACTGGATTGTTAAAAATTGATAAATCTAAATTTTCTGTCAAAGAGTTTCAGGATTTGATTTACCATTACCTTTCCGGAAATGCAGAAGGGGGCATATCAGGCAATACAGTCCAAGCACTTAAAACACAAAAGGAGGCTATAACATTTTGCGTTTCTGAAATTATAGGCAATTCCACCTTACTCGATCAAGAGTTAATGTTAGTTGCTATTAATTTTGAATGGTTAAAGCACCACGGTTTAGATCGAATGATTAATGCTCATCAGCAAAGGAAATCTTTTAAGTTGGAGAATGGGTCTAGTTTTTGGCTAAATGCTGGGGGGACTGGTGAGACAATTTCTAAAACAGTTGAAGACGCGAGATTTGAAGGTGCGATTGAAGACTTAGAAATTTTTGGAAAACTAGCAGAATTTGGAGACGCTTCAATTACCCCAGAAGGGAAATGGTTAAAGGAGTTTGTCCAAATGCCAAAGGAAAGAAAAGAAAAAATTAAATACCTGATTAGGGTGGATGGTCCTTCTTTCCGATATAAAGATCAGAAGTTTCCTGGCCAGGATTATGTTGGGCTGTTGGCGACATTTGGCCCAATTCGGTTTCCTGCACTCTTCCAGATTTGTGTTCATGAATTTGCTACGTTGCAACTCTCAGTTCAAAATTATTCAGTATTGTCTAATTTCCCTGACATACATTTTAATGAGGATGAAGCAATAGAATTAGTGAGACAGATTTTATCTTATGGAAATTATTCAGGAGATTCTGCATCAAAACACTTGTTTCAGAATTCAATTTTAACCTCTATTTTTTCGCTAATTTTAATTGAGACGGCTTTAGACCTTTTGTAAAAGAGGGGAATGAGTATGAAAAATTTAAATTGCCGTTTTATTATTTTAGTTTATTTATTTGTGGGACAACTGATGTGGCAAATGAGTGTTGCTCAGTGTAGTGATATTTTCCTTTGTTCGGTTAAAATTGACACTTTTAGGCTCAATTATAAAAATTTTGAAGGTTCTCCGGATATATATGCAAAGTATTTGGCGTTTGATACTGTGAAATTGTCTAATTATTTTTCACAAGGTGCAGAATTAACTAGATCCCCGATTTTCTTATTGCCAATTTCCATGGACAGTATTCCTTACTTCACTTTAGATTTTTATGTTCTGAATGATTTACATTTTCCAACTGATTTTGGCTTGAAAGGCAATTTTCCATCAACGCGTGAGGTAGTTAGCCTTTCTAATGAGAAAGAAATAGAAAATGATTGTTATAATGTAGGAACTGTTTTTTTCTGTCAAATCGAGGGAAGATATTTTAGGGCTAATAATGTCCCTCCCCTATTTGTTCCTGTTATTGGTATGATACCTATGAATTGCCCTTTGCCCGTTGACTATAAAGGACCAAGTTCATTTACAATTAGGGTTTTTAGATCAGGCTCCTAATTGTTTGTAAAAATGTCACACAACAACCCCTGGTCACGCAGCCGCTTCAAAGGATTGCGTTGGGCCGATCAATGGGGCAAGCCCACTCGAGATTGGGGCATTTATTTTGTAAGCATGCGACTCCTGCCGGGGTCGGGTCGGGGAATTTGAACGAAAACATTTCTAATAACATGTGACTCCTTCGGAGTCAAAGAACCGAAATGGATGTAGGGCCTTTTCTGCAACCCCAAACAGATATTTGGTCTTGCGGTCAATCCCAAACAGAAATTCGGTCTTGCAGGCAATCCCATGCAGATATACGGTCTTGCAGACAATCCTGAAGGGATTGAACCTTATTAAAATTATATGCGTTTGTGAAGACGACCCCGAAGGTGGTCGCACAAAGAATAGAAAGAAAATAGGAATGAAATCGCCTTGAAATCATTGTTGAATGGCGTTTTTTGCGTGAAAAGGGCAGGAGGTCAATATTTACCCAGCGCTTTAAGGAAAACCTGCCTATTTTAGGCATGGGTTCTTTTATTAATAAAGCCCACATCCGAATATGAAAAAGTTTACTTTTTTCTTCATGGGGTTAATTGCTTTTTCATCTTCTGCCTTCGGGCAATTAGACGTGGGTATTATGGCAGGGGGAGGCTTGAGCAAAATTATTGCGGATCGTAATACACCGAATCTTCAGACGAAGAATTCATTTGCGCCCTCCGGTCAAAGCGGATTTTTTTATTGCCTGAATGTGGGTAAAAAATCACTGATTGGCCTCAACTTTCTCTTTAACCAGATTCAAAGCAAAGAGAAAACCGAGTTCCCTCAAACCGATGTGAATGCGAATCCAACAGGTGGATTCAACGTTTTCAGATATGATTATCGTATCTCTTACCTTTCGATCCCCATTTATTATGGTTTTAAAGTAAAAGACTTTACGCTGAACCTTGGGGTTCAAACCTCATTTGCCATCATGAACAGCGTGCGTACAAGTGGAGAGGTATTAATTAATGGCAGTATCCTTCACACCAAAACATACGGGAATTTGAATATTGATGGGTATGACATCGGGCCAAGCGCAGGCCTTTTATTTAAGGTATCCAAACGAATCGCCCTTGAAGGCAGCTACTATTATGGGCTTAAGAATATTTTGAAAAAAACAGCACCACCGGGATGGGACTGGAAAGTTCAAAATATTTCGCTTGGCATTCGGTACAAGCTATTTTCAGTTGAAGTAAAAGGCAAATTAGTTGAGGTCAGAATATAGCAAAATTGAGCAATGGAAATTGGTTTTACTGAAACGGTTTCCAGAACCACATATCTGATGAATCGAGCATTTCTGTGTCGCCTTGGGTGTCACCATAAGCCCAAACCTCGCTGAAGGCGTCGCGTGAAAATTTTTCATACACTCTTTTCTGCTTTTCTTCTCCGTAACAATTCGGCGTAGCCAAATGACCTGAGAATTGTTGATTTTCAAAAGCGGGTAAGGTGGCGATGCAATGAATGCCTTGGTTCTCACACCAGGGCTGCACCCACCAATACAAAGAAGATGTAACAACAGAAATCGTATCCCCGTTTTCTTTGTGCCAATTCAAACGTTTCAGGGCAGTGGGCCTGAAAAAAGAAGGGAGTTTTTCCCTGCAAAAATCCCTGCCGAGGGATTCTAATTTCTCCTTTCCCCATCCTTTAAAATGCCAATTCAGCAACCTTAGTTTTGCTTCATCATTTTTAATGAATCCTGCTTTGTACATAAAGAGCATGGGCGATAAAAGTAAATAGCTTTTATACAGTGCGCCTGAGCCGCAGGTAAATCGAATAAACTCAACCATGCTGTCTGCCGAAATGAGGGTTCCATCTAAATCGAAGAGTGCCAGCTTTGGCAAAGGCGTTGGACTTTGTATCATGTGTGTAAAGATGGAGAAATAGAAGGGATTAGACGAATGTCATTTTTAGGGCTTAAGGGTGCTGATTAGGGGGTTTATTCCCTGAATGGCTTGGGATAAATCTGCCATTGTTTTTCTGCCCTTAGCCTTAATCTCAACACCCTCTTCAAGATTGAAATAGGCTCCTTTCTCTGCGATGATTTCTGCTCGTTTTTTCAAGATGATTTTGCTGCCTTTTCGCATCAACAATCCTGAGCCATTTTTCAGCAAGAGTTTTGCATCCTTATCCAAAATCAAAGTTGCGCCACTTTTTACTTCTAAGATGCTGGGCTGAGCAAACATATGTTTGCCATTCAATTGATATACGACATCGTTGAGTTGAGGCGAAAAACCTTGATCGATAGTCAGTGTTTTTTCGGGCATGATGAGCAGGTTTTCGTTGGCAACGATATGGCCACACCATCTTACATTGCGTTTAATTTCAAGGTCATCCCAACGAATACGCAAATGGCAAGCGCCCTCTTTGTCGAAATTAAGTATCTCAATGGAAATTCCATTCAACCAAATAATGCGATTGTCATAGGCTCTGGGCCCCCCCGATGAACTATGCGTTAAAACAGGACAAGCAGTTGGATTTCCGGAAAGAGAGAGACCCTTGTTATTTATCCCATCAAATCCGCAATCAACAGTACCGTAGAGTGCTTCTGTTTTCCAGGAGAAGGCCGAATCGGGTAGTGCTTTTCCATTTGTGGTGACCCCGCTGGAATAAAGGACTTCACCGAATGTAATATGACCATCTTGGTTTTTATCGAATTTGTGGCCCATAATATAGTGCTGGCCGGTTATGGGATTTTCAAGGCTCGAATCCGCATATATTTTTCTGTCTTCGGTTGGGTTTTCTGCAAAGCGGTAATCATAATTTCCTGCTGCGGGGAGTGGCCATAAATAATCGTTATCGCCGCCAAAAGTTTCGGGTCCGGTGAGTACGTCTTTTCCGGCTTGAATAAAAGCATACAATCCTCGCGTTGCTTTTCCTTCATGGTCGATATTTCCGGGCATTCGTTGATGGTTTTCTATCCACAGATATTGTTTCATCGTTCCATCTGGCAAAAAGGGTAAGGGAATTTTAATGACATCGCCTGTGTTTACAAAATCGCGAAGGATGTACTCTCCCTTTGCATTTGCGAGTGGTTTTTTATATTCGAGTAAACCATTTACTTCATTTCCCGTCAGTCCATCTCTTGCGCTGATGAGGAATTCATGATTTGGGTTTTTCCATCCTAATCTTTCCCGGTCCCAGCCGTTCCAAACTTCAGAATATCGGCTT
>JAYSVQ010000244.1:0-5427 GCA_043718485.1 Bacteroidota bacterium | reverse complement strand
TATGCCGATAGGGAATTCCCTTTATACCGGGAAAAAAAATGGGAGAAAGAGTAGATTTAGAAAGCGTATCTTTCAAACCATCGAAAATTTCTTTTTCCCATACCCAAAATTCATCCTTCCATTCCTTGTTGTTCCAGGTCACGGTAATCTTTCGGCAATTCTTCCCCAATATTTTAGTGGTTTGGGTATCGGTTTTCAATTTTGGCTTGAGTGTGTCTTTTGTTGAAGGCATAGCCTCAAAAGCCTGTTCAAGCAGCGGATAAAAGAAAATCATTTTTCCGGTTTTGCGATCCCAGACCATCCAATTCAACAGGCTATCGCTCATGCCACCGAAATATTTTGCTGCAAATCCCCTTTCAGAGCAAACAATAATGAGAGAATCAGGAAGACCTTCTTTCAAGTCCTCGAATCCTGCACCCTTATAACTTAATTTATATCTTAATTCTCCCCGAAATGGAGGTTTAACATTGGCATCGCGCACGATGGTTTCTTGCGCAAAAGTGAAAAAGGGAAGCGCGAAAAAGAGAGAAAAAAATAAACGCCTAAAAAGCAGCGTCAATTAATTGCCTCCGCCCATGCCTTGTTGCATTTGCTCCATCAACTCCTGTCCTGTTTTCATTGCAAAGTTTTTTGGAATGACAAACAATTTCTTGCTCAATTTTCCGGCTTTGATTTCGGTAACGGTTTCTACCGTTGTTAAGGTCATTCCCATTGCATCTATGTTGGTCATTTTCTTTAAAACTACCCCATCAACGCCCTCCATAAATAATGAGGAAGACATCATCATGCTGCTTTTCCCGCTTGTTTTCGGCTTTGCAATTTTCAGGTCTTGGGTCGCCCAAACATAAACTGAAACTGGGCCTTGTGGGGTCTCTGTTTCTGCAAGATATTTCTGACACTTATATCCTAAAATTTCAATTACTTCATCTTCTTTGGAAATGTTTGGCTTTGGGGGTGCTTCTCCATTTGCCTCGTCTTCAAATTTATAGGCTGTTTTTTCATCTGTCTTTACTGCATATACCACTCCATCTTTCATAAGAATATCGCCCATCATCGACCCCATCATTCCCCCTTCAAACTTCATTAAATAGTCTGCACCTTTATATTGATGAATAGAGCCTGTTGGCATGAAAGCCGCCATCATCTCAGCACCGGAACCCATTACTTTCATGCTAAAGGTAATGGTGCCTTCAAATGATTTTTGCGCATAGGATTGAAGTGCAAGGGCACTTAACACTAAAAAAATTGATAATATCTTCTTCATTGTTTGATTATTTAGGCGGTAAAAGTAAGCAAATATGAAGGCAATTACGGTTTCAAAGCCAAAATGGAGCCAATTTCCTCCCTAAATTTTTCATCTTTCTTCCTTCCGAAGTAGGGAGAATCGTCTGCAAGGCAAATTTTGGTGGAAGGTGAGTTTAGGAAAAGGCCGGAAAGAATAACTTCTTCGGCCCATCCTTTAAAAAAAAGAGGGAGGTCTTGCGCCGCATTGTCGGTCATTAAATTAGATTTTGAGATAAAAACAGCCTTTTTATACTTTTCTGAAAGTTGGAATACCTGCGTTTGAACTTTATAGAACCAGGCTTTATTGCCTGCAGGCTGGACTGGATTCAAAACCAGCGTTATTTCATCTGATAAAGGAAGCGAAGTTTCAAAATCTGTGTCAAGGTGAATACTGAGGGAAACGAGGGCTTTTCCCATTTTTCTGATTCGGGAAAGATAGGCTGAAACCTCGGCAAGCGGAAGTTTGTGAAAAAAGTCTTTGCTCAACACTATTCTTTTCGGTGGATTCAAATTCAAAAAATGTAAGCAAGAATCGATTACCTCAAGAGCGTGAATGGAAAAAAAGAAGCTGTCAATCCGGTTTTCTGTATTTGCTGATTCAAGGCTACGCGAAACAAAGGAAAGCGACCAATTCATTTTTCGAGAAGCAGAAATAGAATCTATGGCCGAGAGATGTTGTAAAGTTTGGGGAAAGATTGAAAACACTGAATCGCCCTGTTCCATTGTCAAAGGAATTTCCAATCCGAATTCATTTAGTCCCAATGATTCAATTGAATCTACACTTTCAAGAAAATCCTGGATTCGAAAATCTTTCTCCAAACTTAATCCAAATACAAGGGGAATATATTTTTTATCGGTTTGACACGATTGCGTCAAGAATAAAATAATAAGGCAGAAAAGAATTTTGGGGGAAGTAAATCCGGCCTTGAATTTCATCCTTTAGTTTTTTTGAAGAAGTTTAATACCTCTTGCAGGGGCAACGCATTTAAAGTTTGTTCCGCAAAAAGGCCGCCCTTTCGGGCAGCAGCAATTCCCCATTTCACATCATGTAATCCGCCTTTTTTGTGGGCATCAGGATTAATGGAAATGAAGACTCCTTTTTCGAGTGCATAGGGAATCCATTCCCAATCAATGTCGAGCCGATAGGGATTTGCATTAATTTCAATGGCAACCTGATTGGCAGCGCAAGCCTCAATAATTTTTTTATGATTTAGAGGATAACCTCTTCGGCTTAAAAGCAGGCGACCTGTAGGATGACCCAAAATATGAGTGAAAGGATTTTCAATCGCAGCCAGCAATCGTTGAGTGGCCTTATCCTCATCCATATTCAACCCACTATGCACGGAGGCTACTACGAAATCAAAAGTTTTCAAAACTGAATCTGAATAATCTAAATCGCCATTGCTCAGAATATCACTTTCAATTCCCTTCAATATTTGAAAAGGGGCCAATTTTTTGTTGAGTTTGTCAACTTCAATTTGTTGTTGCTCTACCCTACCCTGACTGAGACCGCCTGCATACGCTGCAGATTGACTGTGGTCGCTGATTCCAAAATAAGTAAGCCCCATTTTGATGCATTCCCCTGCCATTTCTTCAATGCTATGCAATCCATCACTCCATGTACTGTGGTTGTGAAGGAGTCCTTTAATATCCGAAAGCTCAACCAATTTTGGAATGCGGTTACTTTTTGCAGCCTGAATGAATGCCGAACCCTCCCGCATTTCGGGGGGAATGAATTGAATGCTAAGTGCCTCGAAAATATTGGATTCACTTGTATAAACAGTCGGAGGTAATGCAGGCAGCGCCTCGATAAAATCAGGGCTTCCGGTTTTCAAAAACAATTCCATCACAAAATTTTCATCCGCAAAATGCACCTCCATTTGAAGTTTGGATGAAAGGGAAATGAAAACATCTGAATTTTCATTTGCCGTATCGAATGCGAAGTGTTCAGATTGTGAAAAGGCACGATTTACAGCCGCTCTTTGCGAGGCCTCGCAAAGAAATTCGGCCCTTTCGAGAACAGGAAGACAACGGCGCAATGCGCCGATTTCAGAAAAAAGAAAATCATTCCCCGTAATTTTTCTTAATTGTTCAATAAAGAAATCTGCCTGCTCTTTTACTCTAAAGTAATGAAACAATCCTTTTTGGTCTTGCAGAAATTCTATTGCAGCCTGAATGGTATCTTGCGATTTTTGTCCGAAACCTTTCTCCTCTTTCAACCGATTTTCCTGACAGGCATAGAGCAACTCACCGGGAGAAGTCAGGCCCATTTTCTGCCAGACATAGGCAATCTTTTTGGGCCCAAGGCCTTTTATTTTTAGCATTTCGCCCACTCCACTTGGAATGTCGTTTTCCAACTTCTCTAAAAGGTTGCACGTTCCTGTTTCATACAAATCGAGAATTTTTTCTTTGAGTGCAGCCCCTATGCCATCAAGATTTCCCAAACGGCCTGTTTTTATAAGGGTCTCCAAATCAAACTCAGAAGCATCGAGGGCATCTGCTCCCTTTGAATAGGCCCGGGTCTTAAACGGATTTTCGCCAAGAATTTCAAGGTACTTACCGATGATATCAAGTTTACCAATTACATATTTTTTGTCTGTGGGCATAGTGCGAAAATAGGAAAGGGATTGGAAATGGAATTATCCATTCGATTCACAAATGAAAAGAAAAATTGAAAACTGACCATTGTCAGTTTATTCAGGCATTTAAAGTCCTAATTTGCAAGCAAAAACAAATGGCATTCAAGACCATCATCGAGCCTTTTCGTATCAAATCGGTAGAGCCGATTACACTGAGTACCCCATCAGAGCGCAAAATTTATTTAAAAGATGCTTTTTACAATCCCTTTCTATTGCACAGTGATCAGGTAATTATTGATTTATTAACCGACAGTGGCACTTCAGCAATGAGCGCAGGTCAATGGGCGGGAATGATGGATGCCGACGAATCCTATGCGGGCGCAAAAAGTTGGTTTAAATTGGAAAAAGAAATAAAAGACCTTACAGGTTTTTCGCATATACTTCCTACACATCAAGGCAGGGCCGCCGAGCGCATTTTGTATAGCCAGATAGGAGGACCGGGAAAAATATTTTTGAGCAATACCCACTTTGACACCACTCGGGCAAACATTGAATATTCAGAAGCGGCTGCCATTGATTGTCTGATTCCTGAATCTGAGCACGAAAAATTCAGAGGCAATATTGATATCGCCATGGTTGAAAATCTCATCCACAAAAATGGAAGGGAAAATTTCGCCGCAATTATTCTCACTGTAACCAATAATTCGGGTGGTGGCCAGCCTGTGAGCATGCAAAATGCAAAAGACTTGCACCGGGTTTGCAAAAAGAACCATATCCCCTTTATTTTGGATTGTTGCCGAATCGCCGAAAACTCATGGTTCATAAAACATAATGAACCCGGATATGAAAGTTTGACCTACCGTGAGATTGCCCAAGAAATGCTTCGGCTTGCAGATGGTTGTATCATGAGTGCGAAAAAGGATGGGCTGGTAAATATGGGCGGCTTTCTTGCATTAAAAGATGATGATTTGGCAGATGCATGTACGCAATTGCTGATTATTACCGAAGGATTCACAACCTATGGTGGACTCTCAGGCAGAGACATGGAAGCGATGGCCATAGGATTAACAGAAATTTTTGACCCAGGATATTTGAATTACAGAATAAAAAGTACCGCTTATTTAGGCGAACATTTATTTGCGAAAGGCATTCCGGTAATCATGCCACCCGGTGGTCATGCCGTATATATCGACGCCAAAAAATTGTATCCTCAGATTCCGGTTGCGCAATATCCGGGGCAATCTCTTGTGTGTGAATTGTATAAATCAGGTGGCCTGAGGTGTGTAGAAGTGGGTTCAGTCATGTTTGGTCGGTATGATGAAAAAGGAAAGTTGATTCCAGCACCCAGAGAATGGGTACGGTTGGCGATTCCTCGCCGGGTTTATACCCAAAGTCACATCGACTATGCGATTGAAGTATTTGAAGAGGTGTTTGCGAATAAAGAAGAGGCGAAAGGGCTAAGAATTATTAAAGAACCAAAATTCCTCAGACATTTCACCGCTCACTTTGAACCTATATTGTAAATCTGATTACAGGTTTTTCCTTTTCTTTCTTTCGCCGGCGT
>JAYSVQ010000243.1:0-1901 GCA_043718485.1 Bacteroidota bacterium | reverse complement strand
TATGTTTTTTTTCAGTTCCCTCAGAGTCTCCTGCAAGGGTCTCTGAGGTTTTGAGGTATGTTTTTTTTGAATATCTTTCACTCCTTTTTTGACACGACCCTTGCCCTCAGAGTCCCCTACGTGCCTTCGGGAGACTCTGAGGGAATGAAAAGTTTTTTCTTCCACTGTTGGCCTGTACCCATATCTTTCTATTGGCATTGCCTTTACTACCGAAAATAGATAGGTTTTAGAATTTTCGAATCGTTCTAAATACTCTTTTATAAAGCTATCTTGCTGAGCAAATAGGGCATGAGAGAATAATGTGAACCCTAAAAGAGTCGAAAGTATGATTGTTTTTTTCATTGCATCATTATTTAAAAATCTGAGGTAAAAGCTAATAAACGTCGTCAAGGTATTTTGAATTTGTTTAACAACCTTGCCGACGTTTTATTTAAATCAATATTTATAATGCAAACACCGGCCTTTGATTAGAAAAATCAAGAAAACCAAAATACCCATTCCCACGGCCTGAGCCGCTGTTACCCACTCCACCAAAAGGTAAGTACGGTGAAAAATAATGCATAATTACATGATTGACCACACTGCCACCGGCTGTGGTATTTTGGATTACATGATTGGTCGCATTTTTGTCGGTACCAAATACGTACAAGGCCAATGGTCGCTCGTTGTTGTTTACATATTCAATGGCTTCGTTAATGTTTTTGTAGGTTATTACGGGTAATACCGGGCCAAATATTTCTTCTTTCATAATAGTGGAATCGGTACTTACATTGTCGAGCAAAGTTGGGGCGATATAGTTTTCAGTGTCGTCTGTTGCTCCGCCAGTTACCACATTTGCTCCATTGTTTTTTGCATCATCGAGCAAATTTTTCACCCGGACATAATGGCGGGAGTTAACCATGCGGGCGTATTTTTCACTACTTGCACCTGGCCCATCGGCACCGAACATCGCCTCGATTGTTCCTTTCATTGTGGCTATAAATTCATCCTTTTTATCTTCAGAAACCATCACATAATCAGGGGCAATGCAAGTTTGACCACAATTGAAATATTTACCCCAGGCAATTTTTCCAGCAGCATCGGCAAAGTCGGCTGAATCATCGATAATAGCGGGTGATTTTCCGCCTAATTCCAGCGTTACAGAAGCCAAATAATTGGCGGCAGCTTTCATGATTATTTTCCCGATTTTAGAACCACCCGTATAAAAAATATGGTGAAAAGGCAAGGCTAAAAGCTCTGTAGCTACTTCGCCTCCACCTTCTACCACAGCCAATTCGTCTTCTGGAAATGCTTTTTCAATAATTTCCCGAATCAAAGTTGAGGAATGTGGGGTAAGCTCTGAAGGCTTAATAATAGCAGTATTTCCTGCGGCAATGCATGAAACTAGAGGCCGAAAAGTGAGTAAAAATGGATAATTCCATGGCGTAATAAATAGGCAAACACCCTTTGGCTCTAAGATTATTTTCGAAACGCCAGCAGCACCGCCCATTGCATCGGGCGTGGTGGTAATTTGCGGTTGCATCCAGCTTTCCAAAAAGGCAATTGTAAAATCAATTTCATCAGTGATTGGACTAATTTCCAAAATTGCTTCTTCGGCTGGCTTTTTGAAGTCGGAATAAAGTGCTGCCAAAATATCATTTGAAGCCTCGGTAATGGCAGTTTTCAGCGTGTTCAATTTGGCAATTCTATCCGCAGCAGTTGATTTTTTTAGTTGTAAAGCCTTGGCTACCTGGCTTTTAAACAAGGTATTTAGGTCGGTGTTAATTATTGTTTCCATTGGTTGTTTTTGGTTTAAAATTTAATTATTTTTTCATATTTATTCATTCCGTAGACTAAAGTCCACTGCCAACCACCATGGCTGTCCCCTTACAAGCCAATTAAAAGCTACTAGTTTCGGCCTG
>JAYSVQ010000242.1:0-1908 GCA_043718485.1 Bacteroidota bacterium | reverse complement strand
TTAAGGAATCAACCTTTTATTCTTAAAAAAAAAGGCCCTTTCAGTTGATTTTCTAGGTTTTTGGATTTGGCCGCCATAAAATCTCTTCAGCACCGACTGAAAAAGAGATAGCGCGGGAGAGCACAAAGAGCCAATCGCTGAGACGATTTAGGTATTTTAAAATGTTGGGGTCGATGGATTTCTCTCGATTCAAGGCAACAACAAGCCGTTCTGCTCTTCTGCAAACACACCTCGCGATGTGTGCAGATGCATTTGCAGCATGCCCACCCGGAAGCACAAAATTCCTGAGTTCAGGTAAAATTTCATTCATGCGGTCCATTTCTTCTTCTAATCGCGTTATGTCGCTTTCAATCAATTCAGGTAATTGCATTTTGACCCCATCGGGATCTGCTGCCAAAAGGGAACCGAGATTAAATAAAATATGTTGATTTCGATTTAAGCCATCCAAAAAGGTTGGATTTTCAACTTGTGCACTCAGCATGCCTAACCATGAATTGAGTTCATCAATTGTGCCATAGGCTTCAATTCGTAAATGGTCTTTAGCAACGCGCTTTCCGCCAATAAGTGAGGTTTCGCCTCCGTCGCCTTTTTTTGTATAAATCTTCATCCACACAAAACTGACAAAATTTTGCGAAGAATAACATGGGTAGGCTTGTTACTTTTTATAGAAGTTGAGAATGATATTTCGCCTATCAATGCTTAGGGTTAAAGCGGCTTTTACCTTGTGCTCGGGCACGCTCCACTCCCATTTTCCAAATGCGCCCTCGCCTACGCCAAATCTATTTCGAAGCTTTTTCTCCATTCCCTCGAGGTATTTTACGGTTTCGAATTCCTCTGGGAGGGTATAAGTGACCAGAATGCCCTCTAACAAAAGGGGCCGGCTAACCGGCGGACAAGAATTAAAATATTGAATGCGAATGCGAATTTCCTTTTCCCGAATTACTTCATACACCAAACCGCATTCATCTTTAAAAATTAATTTTCCCTTTTCATAGGCTTCAATTGAGTCCATAGCAACACCGGGATTAAATCCACGAAACAAACTGCCTTGGGTTGCAAATAAATCGGGTTCTGAAAAAGTTCCGTTTTCGCTTGTATTGCAAGCGAAAATGAAAAGACAAAGGCTGCCAAAAAATAAAATACGAATCACAATATCATTTCCGGTGTAGTATCCTCTGCGATTAATTTGCCTTCGGTTTTGTCTCTGATTTCCTGAACCGAAACACCCGGGGCTCGCTCGATCAATTTGAATCCGCCCTCAGACAGTATTTCAAAAAAACCTAAATCACTCAGCACTTTTTTCACACAACCCACTCCTGTAAGTGGAAGGCTGCATTTCTTCAACAATTTCGATTCGCCTGCCTTATTGGTATGCATCATTGCCACAATAATGTTTTTAGCGGATGCGACTAAATCCATCGCGCCACCCATTCCTTTCACCATTTTACCCGGAATTTTCCAATTGGCAATATCACCATTATCAGAAACTTCCATTGCGCCTAACACGGTAAGGTCAACATGGCCACCCCGAATCATAGCAAAACTTTCTGCCGAATTAAAAATAGAAGCACCGGGTAACATGGTTACGGTTTGCTTACCTGCATTTATTAAATCGGCATCTTCTTCACCCTCAAATGGAAAAGGGCCCATGCCCAACAATCCGTTTTCAGATTGTAGAAAAACCTGAATTCCATCGGGAATATAATTCGCAACCAACGTTGGAATTCCGATTCCCAGATTGACATAGTAGCCGTCTTTCAACTCTTGCGCAATGCGCTTTGCAATTTGATATTTATCGAGTGCCATGGGGAAAATTAGTTAATTATTAATGTGCAAATGTGCGAGTGTGGAAATTAAAGAAATTTTAATTATTTAAACTTTTTAGATTTGTTTTGGAAGTAGAAATAA
>JAYSVQ010000241.1:0-1909 GCA_043718485.1 Bacteroidota bacterium | reverse complement strand
TTTCAGAAAGTCAAGATCGGTTTTATTATTGAAAGGGGGCATTTTTATTGAATCTTGAGTCTGTTCGGCCAACCATTGCCCACGAATCTTTTTTTCGGGGCTGGTGGATTGACAGGAATGTAAGAGAAATAGAGAAATAAAGACTGTCAAAACTAGGTAAAAAGGCTTTTTTGAATGAGAAGAAGCTGTTTTCATTAGGGCCAAAATTAAAAAATCCCAATCAAAAATTCATTTTTACTTCTGGCACTTGTGCAGTTTCCGGTAGGTTAATGATATCCAAAATGCGTAGAATGTTTTCTTAAATTTCGAATCGTAACAACAGGTGAAAGAGTTCTATTTTTACAAAAAATTATGTATTCTTGTAAAAATAGTTTGGGGAGGAATTGCAAACCAGAATTTGCCACAAGCCTCTTGATTTTTTAATCTTTCAGCGATGAATACCGTCAAAAGAAGAATTTTTAGAGATCAAAGTTTAGAAAGAAAATTTCGGACCTATGGTTATTTAATTCTTCCTTTGGTAAACGAAAATGAAAGAGAATCTTTATTAGCGGGCTATGAAAATTTAAAAACTGGGAAGGCAGATTCAAACCCACAGGGTTCCTTTACGGACGAAACGCCGGCATATCGTGAACAGGCTGACCTTTTTATCAAGGAAAAATTAGCCGCCAAAATGGATGAGATCTTGAAAGGATATAAAATTATTTTTTCAAATTTTATGGCCATTGAGCCTGGCCCTGAAAGCGAGGTGGGCATTCATCAGGATTGGTCTTACCTCGACGAAGAAATATTTAGTTCGGTAAACGTATGGTTGCCCCTCACAGGGGTAAGAGAAATGGATGGTCCTCTCCACCTTGTGCCGGGAAGTCATACATTGCCAACTTCGATTCGGTATTCCCCGCGAGAGGAACCCAATTGGAGTCAGCATTTTGATTTGATAAAGGAAAAGGCGGTTAGGGTTGATTGCAAAAAAGGAGAAGCTGTGTTTTTCCATCCCGGCGTGTTACATTTTTTTCCTGCAAATCAGTCGGTTTCGCCCAGGGTTGCGGTGGGTTTGGTTTCTAATCCCAAAGATGCTTCGGCCATTCATTTTTTTCGAAACCGAAAAGCAGATGCTGAGGCACTTGAGATTTTCGAAGTTGAAACCAGTTTTTTTTATGATTTTAAAAATGGAGAAAGGCCTGCAAGAGGAGCCCATTATCGGCGAAGAATTGATTATGATCATCTCAGCTTCACAAAAATCCAATTAGATTCTCTCGCAGGTGAAATTGAAAATCAAAAGAGTTTATTTTCTTGGGTTAAAAGAGTAATCGGGGTTTCCAGAGATGAATGAACCTGAGCAAATTAAAAAGTATTATGACCATTGGACGAATCATTACCTCGATATTTACGGAACCGTAATTCAAGCGTATAGACCAGAGGTTACCGAAGACCTGCTTGATTATTTAATGCAAAGCATAGGTATAGAAGACGGTATGTGGTTGTTGGATGCAGGCTGTGGTGTTTGTGGGCCGGCCATTCATTTTGCAAAAAATCGAGATATTCGTATCGAGGCATTGACCATTTCTCCTGTTCAGGCACAGATGTCGAGAAAATTAATAAAAGAAGCGGGCCTTGAAGCAAAAATTCGGGTGCATGAAATGGATTTTCATGATATCGAAGAGGTTTTTGAGCCGCTTTCATTCGATGGAATCATCTTTCTCGAAGCCTTGGGCCATTCCCATTTTCTAAAAAAAGCCGTTTATTCAACCTGGCCGCTCATTCGCCAAAATGGATTTTTATACATTAAAGATTTTTTTCCAAGAGAGAGTAAGGACCCTGAATTGCGCATGGCCATCGCTGAGGTCATTCGGCGAATTAATGAGGCCTATGCCTACAATGTTCAAAACTTGCACAATGTGATAAGCCTTGC
>JAYSVQ010000025.1:0-2825 GCA_043718485.1 Bacteroidota bacterium | reverse complement strand
TTTGAAAATCTATGTCATATTGCATTATTGCTTAAGGACATTCCCTTAGCTAAAAGTATCGCAATCGATTTTGGAAAGCGGTTAGATGCTGAAGGATTACGAACGGGTTCTCAACATTTTACTTTTGCGCGCATTGCCCTTGAAGAAGGACAATTTGAGTTAGCCCTCAACCTTCTGGATCATAAATACTCCCCTGAAGGAATCAGAAAAATGAGGTGGTACGTTGTTAGAATTCAAATCCTCGTTCAAATGAGTGACTATACCCGCTTAGAAATGGAGATAGATAATTTTCGTAAATGGATGGAAAATACCGAATTCCCAATTCCGGAAGATGAACAGAAAAATCACCTGAAGTGGGTCTCCATAATTCGAAGAACTATTAGATTAAATTCCCTTAATGAAAAGGCGGTTTTGAAGTTGCGGAATGAAATTTCTCAAATTAAAATAGGTCGAAAGACGCTCGAGCATCTCTTGGAAAAGTGTGCACCCTCAAAAACTAAAGCGTAGGAGATTTTAATTTTTGGCAATCAAAAGAACGAAATAATTTTTTTCATGACACGGTACTTTTGTCTTAGCGAGAATTTTAGAAATTTCTTAAAAGAGGGAATTAGAAATAAATTTCCTACTGCACAATTGGTATCAAGAAGTAATTGGGAAAGAATTATTAGCAAACTCAATGGTGATTTTTTGGCCATGGCCCTTAATGGCAATGCAAATGAAGTCTTGTTATTCTTAGATTACTATGCAACCCCTTCCGGCCTATTTCGGAATAAGGACGCTAATAACCGTAGAAACACCAAAGTCGGAATTCCTAAATCCATTTTTAGAGACGCATTACAATATGGCAATCACTTCGAATCGTGTAATCATCCGGAAAAGCATTTTTCGGCGGTAAGATATAAGGTGAGTGAGGCTACACTCACACAATTACTTTGGACCATTTTTGGGGAATATCTTCCGGAATATGAAGCAGGGAATCCAAAACGAGAAGAATTTATGAAATTACCCTTTGCAATTCACTGTGAGTGGGTGGGCCGTGAAGCCCCTATTGCGGGAAATAGTGATTTAAATTTTTCTAGGAGAGTTTCTAAAAATGGTTTAATCCTAGCGGATGAGTTGTACTGGCAGAGAAAAGTTGAAATTAGTAAACCCAAATTGGAAAAATTCAAAACAGCATTTTATAATTTTGATCTACCTCAATCTTCCCCTTTTTGGCCTCGTTTTATTAAATCCCAGGGACCCTATCCCTTTGATTCGAATCCAATTTTAACTCAATATTTTCAGCGCCAAGACCCTGATGACCAAACGCAAATTCCTTGTTTGTTCTACATGGCAGGAAAATCAGAAGGAAAAAGCACCTGGTTGTGGAACCTTGCATTTCAATTTTCGAAAGAATGTTTTCCAATAATAGTAACAGAGGGCCGAATGAATGTGACTTGCATAAAGGAGGCCCTTAAATGGATACCCTCTCTTTTGCAAAGGGGTTTAAAGGTAGCTCTTCTTCTTGATGAACCAGATGATTTGGATGAAGAAGAATGTGAAAAAATTAAACTATCTCTTCTTGATTTATTAGTTCAAATAAGTGAACCGGGAAAGTTGGTTTTCATTGGAACCATCACTAGATCGCAATTCCCCTTAAGGAATTTTCTTGAACTTAACTTTGATTTCAAAATAGAAAGATTCTCATTCTCTATGAGCCCTAAGAAGGAATTTGCCTCCCTCCATAATTATGAAGGGGAGATAAGGGAATATGGGCAACCCTCATTTTGGGATTTGAATCCTTCATGTTCAAATTTTACCCGCTCAGATGACTCAATTTGGAAAGACCACGCATCAAAAGCCGAAATGATTTATGCTTGGGTTGCGTTCTTAAACGTGGCAGGCTTTCAGCCCACAACTTCATTTTTAATTGAAATTTTAGATCAAAATGATTTTACGGAGGCCATGCTCATTCAAAAAATTCAAGAAGTGGAAACAATTATTTCTCTACAATCTGATAATACGGTAAAGCTTCTAAATTTCAGGAATGGGAAAAACTTCCTTCTCAATTGGAAAATGGGAAAAAATCAGATCCACTCATTAATAGGCAGATTGACGAAAATAGGCCTCAATGGGGAATTGGAAATGGCTTCGGATGTCCTTTCTGTTTTTGAACGCCCAAGACTAAATAGGGCACTTAACCACGTTGGAATGGAAGTGGAAGCCTTCCAAAAAATTCTTCGCCCCTTTTTAAATTCGCTTTTAGTTAAAAGAGGAAATGAATCAACGGAAATTGAAGAAAGGATTACAACTTTGCTAGCTCAAATGCCTAAAGAATAAAAAAAACAGATGTATTTTTTGAAACTTTCGGGCTTTGCAAAGCCCGTTTTTTTTGACGGTTAACCTAAGCCCAATTCATAATCGGGTCATGCCCAAAATGACCCAATGACCACCCTAACAGATTGATTTACAATGCGATTAAGGAGGTATGATACATACTTACTTTTTCGCTGCCTGTTTGAGCATCTTAATGTTCACAGGCAAATTGGACTCAGGTTCTGGGGCATACAATGCCCACGAATGCTTAGATGAAGGTTTAAACATCGTATTGATCGACTGCCTCTATGGCAGTCAGGAAGCATCAGCAGCAGAGGAGGTAACCGTAACGAACAACGCAACTTGCGTTCAAAAAGTAACGGATTACAACGATGTAAACGTTTCAGAGGTTTACATTCAACCGACGAAATCTGTTGTGTTCCCAAGTCGATCCGGCGCAAGTTTCCGTTACATTCAAAGTGTAGGGATTTAATTTCAATCTTTAATGCCTTCTGGGCGGCCCATAATTG
>JAYSVQ010000240.1:0-18287 GCA_043718485.1 Bacteroidota bacterium | reverse complement strand
CCCGGGGACCTATTGGGTTTCACTTACCAGCATAAATGAAAAGGGTTGTTTAACCACAGATACATTAGGGCCTTATATTTTAAAAATACCGGATTTGTTTATTCCCAACATTTTTAGCCCTAATGGAGATGGAATAAACGACATTTTTTACCCGAAATATGAAGGTGGTGAAACCTATTCATTGAGAATAATGGATCGGTGGGGAACAGTATTATTCAAGACTCAAAATCATTTTCAGGGATGGAATGGGTCAACTGAAAAGGGAAATGAAATTCCTGAAGGGGTATATTATTATCTTTTGTCTGTGGGGCCGAAAACCTACTCAGGAAACGTAACCTTGATTCGTTAAGAAAATTACTTTTTCGTTTCTAACAATGACTTGTATTTAGTCTGGTCTTTAAGTGCTTTCGTCGCTTCAATTATTTGTTTGTCATAGGCAAAAGACGCTTCGATTTGACCATCGCGATAATAATACCTGGAAACAATATGACTCTTAAGCAAATCAGAAATTTCATTTTTGAAGGCAAAATAGTCCTGATTCTTTTCATCATGGACTCGAGCCTCCATTGAAGAAACTTCATTTTTTAATTCATCATAATAATGCTCCTGCTGAAGAAGGTCTATTAACTCTTTCAATTTCTTTTCAGTCTTTGACTCAAAATTAAATTTCTTTTCCCTCGCAAATTTCACAAAGTCGTTAAAAATTTCCTCTGAAATTTTGAATTCTCTGGCACTTGAAATGGATTCATGTTCTTGCCTAAACTTTGTAGCATAATCAAAAATTATATTTTGTGCTTCCAGTTCTTTTGTGATAGTATGAAACTCTTCGAGTTCAATTGGCAAGTCAGGCTCAACACCTCCGCCATCAAATACAATTCTACCCGCTTTGGTTTTGAACTGATTTTTCAAACTATCTGGAATTTTTCCTACACTTCCATCTTCATTTCTATTTGCATAATCAATAGCTTGAATACATCTGCCACTTGGGGTATAATATTTTGCCGTCGTGATTTTTAGCTGTGTATTATAGCTTAATGGGCGAGTCGTTTGAACTAATCCTTTGCCAAATGAGCGGGTGCCGACTACAATGCCACGATCTAAATCTTGCACCACACCGGAAACAATTTCAGAAGCTGATGCGCTTTTCCGGTTAATGAGAACCGCAAGAGGAATAATTGTATCAATCGGCAAATTTCTTGCTCGATATTGATTCACAGACCCTTCTATTCTTCCCCTGGTTTCTACAATATTTTCTCCCTGAGAAACGAACAAATTAGAAATATCAACGGCTTCAAACAAAAGCCCGCCCGGATTATCCCTTAAGTCCAACACCAAGCCTTTCATACTCGGGTTTTCTTTTTTCAATCGTTCCAAAGCGGTTTTTACTTCGTTGGCAGCATCTTTAGTAAAGCCCGTAAGCGATATATAACCCGTTTCTTTATCAATCATTGAAAAATGGGGAACGTTTGTAATCTTAATTTCTTCCCGATTCACATCCACCTCAAAAGGCTCTGGCACTCCCAACCTTTGCACCCGCAGCTTAACAATTGTATTGGGTTGACCTCTCAATAAATTGCGGATATCGAGTGAATTAATATCTGCCTTTGTTAAATCTTCGCTATCAATTTTGAGAATTACATCCCCTGCTCTTAATCCCGATTTTTCTGCTGGGTACCCTTTGTAAGGTTCGGTAATCATCACTTTTCCATCTCTTTTATTTACAAGCGCACCTACGCCACCATATTGACCGGTACTCATAAATCGATAGTCTTCGATTTCGCTGGCACTAATAAATTGAGTGTACGGGTCAAGGTCTTTTAGCATGGCATCGATGCCTGACCGCATAAATTTTGAGGGGTCAACATCATCAACATAGGTAGAATTTATTTCGCGGAACAGCTTCCCGAAAATGTCGAGGTTTTTAGAAATCTCAAAGTAGTTATCGAAAGGGGCAACCACATTTGAAACAAACCCGAATGAAAAAACAGCCAATAAACTGGCATAGATTACGACCTTTTTTATCCTGATATTTTTCATATTCTGCTCCTTTACGGTTTGTTAAAAATAAAGATGGGTTCGGCCAAAGACCGCATTGCAAATTTCCGGGAAATTAAGTTAACGAAATTCACACGAAAATGGTACACCTTCTAAAAAATCTCAAGGGACCGGGTCGTGGCCGTCTCCGCCCCAAGGGTGACACCTGCTTACTCGTTTTACTGCTAAAATAAAGCCCTTAAATGGACCATGCTTATCAATTGCCTCCATTGCATATTGGGAACAGGTAGGGGTATATCTGCATGAAGGTGGAAAAAGCGGTGAAATCACCATTTGGTAAAACTTTACCAGCGCTTTTAATATTATCGTCAATACCCATTTCAAATTTTCTTCCGTAAATAATTGCAGAGAAATTGAACCTCTTGCTCCAAAACAGCCAACTCGAGTTCTGCTTTTTCTTTATACAGAAGCCAAACTACAAGGTTTTTCTTTTTTATGGTTAGTTCCTGTTTAACATGAATACAGCTTTTTCGCCAAGATTCTTTAAGCCTGCGTTTGATTCGATTTCTCACCACCGCCTTTTTAAACTTTTTTTTGGGTACAGAAAAACCTGCCATAAGGGAATGACTGAGATGTTTCTCAGGAAACTCAAAAGAATAGATAAGAATTAAACTTTGAGAATGGTAACGGAAGCCCTTATTCCACAAAAAGTCAAATCCAGACTGATGTTTTAGCCTTTCTTTTTTCTTAAAAGTAGGCCGGGCTGGCGGTAAAAAAGAATTCTCTAAAGAAGAGTCCAGATTAACGCTTATGACGAGCCTCGTCGCTTACCGTTAATTTATGGCGACCTTTTGCACGACGCGCAGAAAGCGTTCTTTTGCCATTGTGAGAGGCCATTTTGTCGCGGAATCCATGCTTGTTTCTGCGCTTCCTAAGACTGGGTTGAAATGTCCGTTTCATGATCTTTCTCCAAATAAATCCCTTGCGGGTCGGCAAAGGTAGCAAAAACCGTTTTGCTGGCAAAAAAGAATGTACTTTGAAACAACAATTGGAGCGCAAAACGGTATTTTCTTGCCTCCATATCCTTTAAATAGGGTTAAAACGGTTTAAATTGCTCAACCATGGCAATAAAATATTCCCTTTCAATCGAAAACCCTGCCCAACATCTTTTTAGGATTGAGGCTTCTTTTCAGGTTTTACCAAGCCAAACGATTCATTTGGAGCTTTCCCGGTGGAGACCAGGAAGGTATGAAAATGGGGATTTTCCTATAAAATTGGCAGATATTGCCTCGAAAAAAGGAAATGACCACAATTTAACAAGATTAAATAGCCACGTTTGGGAGGCCACAGCAGATTCAAATGGCATAATAAACATTGACTACTTGTTTTACGCCGCAGAAAAAAATGCAGGCTCAAGCTATGTTGATGAGAACCTAATTTATATCAATTTCATAAATTTATTAATTTTTTATAAAGAACAATTAAATGAACCCTGCGAAATCAAAGTAGAAATTCCCAAAAACTTTTCAATTGCATGCTCCATGAGTCGCAAAGAAAATCTTTTTTTTGCAAAAACCTGGCATGAGTTAGCTGACTCTCCTTTGTTGTCGTCAAACCAATTGCACCATGATAGTTATGATTGTGAAGGGGTAACGTTTCATCTTTGGTTTGAATGCAAACAAAGACCGGATTTCGAAAAAATAAAAAAGGATTTTCTGGCCTTCACTCAGGCTCAAATTCATTTATTTGGGGAATTTCCGGTCGCGGAATATCATTTTCTCTTTTTAATTATTCCGCAATCCTTTTACCACGGGGTAGAACATTGTGCCTCGACGGTAATCGTTTTAGGGCCTGATTATTATTTAACAGGCAACCTATACAACCATTTACTTGGAATTAGCTCTCATGAATTGTTTCATGCATGGAACGTTAAGTCTTTAAGGCCTGCAGAAATGGTGCCTTACCATTATTCCGGCGAAACCTATTCTAAACTACACTATATTACCGAAGGCATTACCACGTATTACGGCGATCTGATTTTATTCAGATGCGGGGTATGGAACCAATCCACTTTTTTGAAAGAATTTCACGATTCTAACGCATTGAGATTTTATGCAAACGGAGGCGGTGATTTTACTTCCCTCAAACAAGCCAGTTTTGAAAGTTGGATTAATGGATACAAGGAAGGCATTCCAAATCGAAAAATATCTTTTTATGCAAAAGGTGCTTTAGTGGCATTTATGCTGGATCAAGAAATGTTGGAAAGGAGCAACAATCAGTTTGGATTGGACAACGTCATGAAAGAAATGTATTTGGAATTCGGAAAAACAAATAAAGGATTTACAGAGGAGGAATTTTGGAATTGTGTGGAAAAACTTGCGGGCTTTAGTTTCACTGTTTTTAGAAAAAATTTTATTGATGGAACCCATCCTTTAGAGGAGGCGCTAAAAACCGCAGCTGATAGAATCGGCTGGTCTTGGGAAAAAGAACCGAGCGCATACCCTAAAGGTTTTGCAATTTGGGGATTAGGCCTAGTTCCCGGAAACGGAAAAACCGTGGTTGCGAACGTATTACCCAATTCCCCAGCCGAAAAAGCTGGAATGGCAAAAGATGACGAAATAGTGGCCATAAATGGCCGAAAAATCGAGAATAATCTTTCAGAATTAATCTCATTTTTTGCTGGTAGCAATAGTTATACCCTCCATTTTTTCTCGCAATTGAATTTAAAAACCGCTGTTCTTGACTCTGCACCAAACTCCACTTTTCCGCTTTGGTCTCTTACCAGCAAAACCATGTTAAACGAAGTTCAAATGATGAATTTTAAGAGGTGGATGGCACCTTCTCAATAAAATTATCGACAATAAAATTTGCTTGCTTAAAAAATTCAGGATTCGATAGTAATTTCTCTTAAATTGGAGGCTGTGGAAAATGCTATATCCCTTGCCGGTAAAGGGGAAATTGCTCGGCAAGAAAATAAAAAACTGATTAGTCGTATTCTTATTGTTGAAGACGAGAAATTGATTGGTTTGTCTTTAGAAGGATTGGTCAGAAATTTAGGCTATGAAATTGCCGGAAATTTCTCGTCAGGCGAGGAGGCGCTTGCTTATCTTGAAAAAGAAAAATCTGACCTCGTACTAATGGACATCCATTTGGCAGGCGGACGAGACGGCATAGAAACTGCACAGGAAATAAACACGCGTTTCGGCATCCCCTTTATTTTTATTTCTGCATTTACGGATACCGAAACGATTGAAAGGGCAAAAAGAGTTAAACCTTATGGATATCTAATCAAGCCTTTTGACAAAAAATATTTAAGTACTTCTATTGAGCTGGCTCTTTACCGAAATAAAGCTGAGCAACGATTAAGAAAATTTGAAGAAGACCGGCTTGCCTTCATGAAGGCGATTCCAGATCTGCTTTTTGTCAGATGCAATTTGGCCGGCGTGATTCTAGAAGCAAGTTTACCTGAAAATTTTGCCATTCCAGTTACCCACGAACAAGTAATGGGCCTAGAAATTAAAAATATTAAAAATCTGATTCCTGGAATCGACGAAAATATAATTTCCGAAAGTTTATCTCGGCTGCAAAAAGTCATAAATGAAAAAAAGACATTAACAAGGGAATTTAAAATCAAAACAGAAAAAGGGACCGTGTTTCTGGAAAGCACAATGGTGCCAGCAGAAAATGAAGAAGTAATCGCAATTGTGCGGGATGTTACCGCTAGAAAAAAAGCTGAGACCGCGATTTTAGAAGCCATTGTAAAAACACAAGACGATGAGCGAAAAAGATTTGCCCAGGATTTACATGATAGTATTGGCCAAATGCTAACCGCTGCAAAATTTAAATTGGATGCAATTGATCCCAAAAATGATGGTCTAAAAGAAAATAAGGCTAATAATTTAATTTCTGCATCGGGATTGTTGGGAAATGCAATTGCAGAAACAAGAGCCATTTCTCATGGGCTAATGCCTGAAGTTTTAAATGCATTTGGCCTCGAGGCTGCGCTTGAAGAATTGTGTGCTTCTTATACAGATAGCGGAAAGGTTGATGTTCATTTTCATGCTCAAAATTTTAATCCCCTTACAGATTCAAAAATTCAAATCGGGCTTTATCGTGTTTCTCAAGAGTTGCTTAATAATGCCTACAAACACGCAAAGGCTTCCAAAATCAAGGTTGAATTAATTGGGAATCCCAAAAATCTTGCGCTGAAAATTGAAGATAATGGAATTGGATTTTCCCCTGAAGAAAAATTGGGTAACGGCTTTGGCTTAAAAAGCGTTTCGGCAAGAATTGCAATGCTTTCGGGCGAAATTAAATTAGAAAGAAAAAACAAAGCCGGAATGGAAACGCTCATCAACATTCCCCTAGAGGCTTAATGGGAACATTTTGCTGAAAAAAACAGGAAAGAAATGAAGGGAAAGGTTTTTCGGTCAACTGGCGCCCATTACAAAATTAGGGTCGAAAACGGGGAAATGAGGGATGCAGTTCTCCGTGGAAAAATTAGGACCCAGGGCAGCAAAGCAACGAATCCGGTTTGTGTTGGTGACGATGTAATTCTTGAAAAGGGGGAAGATTTTTGGGCAATCGTCGATATTCTCCCCCGCAAAAATTTTATTCCCCGAAAATCCGTAAATCTTTCAAGCCGCATGCAAATCATGTGCGCCAACGTTGATCAGGCTTTATTTCTTTTTTCCATCGACCATCCGGTTACAACGCTGGGTTATGCAGACAGAATATTAGCGACATGCGAAGCGTATGATATTTCACCTGTTATCATATTCAATAAAACTGATCTTTTACAAAGTTTGGAACTCAAAAAAAAATTGGGTGATTTTCAGAAAATGTACACTGCTGCGGGTTATGATTGCCACTCAATAATCGCAACAGAAGAGAAGTATAAACAAGAAATTATTTCGATTCTAAAAAATAAAGTTTCTTTTGTTATTGGCAGATCGGGTGCGGGTAAATCGAGTTTAATAAACCTTATTGACCCTGACTTACATCTAAAAACGGGAATTGTTTCTGAATTTTCAGGTAGAGGCAAGCACACCACCACTTTTGCGGAATTACATGAGCTTTCATTTGGTGGCGAAATCATAGACTTGCCGGGGTTTAAAGAAATGGAAGTTTGGGGAATCAATCGGCATAGTCTCGACCAATGTTTTCCTGAAATGATTTCTCTTGCTGAAAAATGCAAATTCTCTAACTGTCTTCACGACAAGGAGCCGGCCTGTAAGGTTAGAGAAGCCGTTGAGGAAGGAACCCTCTACTCGTCCCGCTATTTTTCATACTTAGGAATGCTTGAGGAATTATCCCGAAACGAAAAAGAAGATTGGTTAGGTCCTGAGAACAAATAAGAAATTCTTAATTCAAACCCTTTCTCACGTAAACAAAATTTTCCCCTTTTGAAAATTGATGGAAAGGCTCCTTGTCAATTACAGAAAAAAATGAAACGGCACAACTCTGTTTTATTCTATCGTGTAATTCAATTATCAAAACATCAACCTTCTCAATCCAATTTTTATAATTAGATTCAAAGAGCTCTTTTTCTGCGCCTTCAATATCTAATTTCAATATCCCTATTCTATCTCTACCCGAATCCTCCAAAATTTTCTCAATGGTAATAGCCTTAAAAGCGTTCTTTTCGTTTGCATCTGCCATCCGAACCTTGTAGGAGGCATTTCCGGATTCGGGATTTTCAATTTTTACAAATCCATTGGTTTCCCAAATTGCAGATTGAATCATTTTAAATTGTGGATAGCTGCCTCAATTTTTTTTCAGCATTTCACAATTACTACTCTCGGGTTCAATCGCAATGATTTCTGTATTGGGAAATCGTTGCAAAAACCAAAGGGATGCAAAACCAACATTTGCGCCAGCGTCTATAATTAATTTAGGTTGAAAATCTTGTGGCAATGAAAATTCGGCGCGCATAAAATTTTCCAAAAAATTGGTGACATCTGTGGTGCCTCGGCGAAGAAAAATGGGCGTTTTAACCTTGTCAATTTGAATGCTAAAAATGTCAAATTTTTTTCCTGCCCGAAAAAGGTTATGCGCAAGTTTGTAGCCTTTCAAGATTCAAAACTTCTCCATGAATGGTAAATAAATGCGAATTCTACTTTCTAAGCCCATAAAAATTGCAGAAAAATTTCTCCCCTATGATTAACGAATGAACGGTAATTCTTGAATTAATTTAGACATTGAATCAACACTAACAGAAGGAAAGTTAGCAATTCGAATTTGGCTATCTTTGAATTTGCCATAGCCACTCGCAAGAATAAAACCTTTTGAACTTAGACGTTCAATCAAGGCTGCCGAACCGCTTTCAACATTGGCGACAATCACCGTTTCAGAACGAAATTCTGGATCCTGAACAAAAGCAGAAAAGTTCTTATTCCTTTCCAAAAAATTGTACATCATTGCTGCCTTTTCAGCTGTTTCACTCCTTGTTGAAGCAATTCCCTTTTCCAGCATGTCTTGAAGCACTTTTCCGAATAAATAAATGCCTAACACATTCGGGGTTTCATTGGTTTGAAATCCTTTAGATTTACTGACCATACCTGGTAGACTTAGGTAGGACCCGGTAATTCCTCCTTTTGCTTTTAAAGTTTGAGCTTTTTCAATTAAGGCTGGCCCTGCTAACAATACGCCAAGGCCGGCAGGCAAGCCGAATCCCTTTTGAACAGAGAAATAGGCCGCATCAATGCACTTAAAGTCAATTTTATAATGCGGAAAAGCAGATACACCATCTGCAACAATTAATGCATGTGGGCTTTGATGACGTATTTCTGAAATAAAAGAAGACGGCATGGAAACCCCGGTACTGGTTTCATTCAAAATTAGTCCCAGTATTTCTTCATCTGGAGCCGTTTTTAAATCGACAACAGAAAAAGATTCCCCCTCAGAAATTGAAATGGAACGACTTTGCTTTCCCCATTCTAAAGTGGTTTCAAAAAACCGCTGAGAGAAGCTTCCATTCACCATGTGGGCACCCTTTTTCTCAATAGCATTCAGACTTAAAATGTCCCAAATGGCAGTTGCAGAAGTCGTAAATAAAATTTGGTACTCAGCCGAAACATCCAGCAATTCAAACAAATTTTCTTTAGCCTCCTGATACATTTTCTCAAACGCCTTGGAACGATGTGAAAGGGAGGGAATCCCTTCGGTGAATGCATTTTTTACATGCGATTCAACGGTTGGGTACATTTGAGATGGGCCTGGCGTGAAATAGAGTTGCTGTTTCAAGGAATTAATTTTTTAATAAAGAACCCTAAATCGTATTGTACCTTCTATTGTTTTCAATTTCTCCAACACTTTTTCGTCGTATTTTTTAAAGATGTCAGTTATCACGTAACCAATGTTTTCATTCGTTTTTAGGTACTGACCTTCTATATTAATTTTGTGATTCGCTAATAACAAATTTATACTCGCTAAGACGCCTGGAATATTTTTGTGAATATGAATGAGCCTGTGAGATTTCTTTAATTCCGGCAATTGAATATTAGGAAAGTTAACGCTTGAGAATGAACTTCCTGAATTAATATAATTAATAATCTTGCCCGGAACATAATGTGCAATATTTTCCTGCGCTTCTTGAGTGCTTCCGCCTATGTGTGGTGTCAGGATAACGTTGGGTAAGCCGATTAATTCAGATTGAAAGGTTTCATCGTTTGTCTTGGGCTCATAAGGAAAAACGTCAACCGAAGCACCGGAGAGTTTTCCTTTTTTCAGTGCATTTGCCAGCGCCGAAATATCAACCACAAAGCCCCTTGAGAGATTCAATAAAAAAGCGCCTTGTTTCATGAAACTGAGCTCTTTTTCGGTAATTAGATTTTCGTTGTCGGGATTTCCATCTACGTGAAGGGTAACTACATCTGATTTTTTTAAAACCTCCTTCAGGGAATTACACCGAGATGCATTGCCGAGGGCAAGCTTGTCGACTTTGTCATAAAAACAAACTTTCATCCCCAAGCCTTCTGCTAAAACCGAAAGTTGAGAACCAATATTACCGTATCCAATTATTCCTAAGGTCTTACCGCGAATTTCTGTAGCATTACCGGCAGATTTTTGCCAAATCCCATCATGCATTCGTTTGTTTTTTTCCGGAATGCCCCGCATAAGCAAAATCAATTGGCCTATGACCAATTCTACCACACTACGGGTATTTGAAAAAGGAGCGTTAAAAACACATATGCCCTTATCCATGCAAGTCTCTAAATCAATTTGATTCGTTCCGATACAAAACGCACCAACCGAAATTAGGCGAGGCGCGGCATTCAAAACTTTTTTCGTGATTTTAGTTTTTGAGCGGATTCCTAAAATAGAAATGTCTTTTATGTTCTCAATCAGTTCCGACTCAGACATTGCTCCCTTGTGAATTTGAACTTGATATCCCTCTTCTTTGAAAAGTTTAACGGCTTCGGGATGAATATCTTCTAAAAGCAAGGCCTTAATCCTGTTTTTAGGATAAGACAAAGCGCCTTTGGTTTTATGACTGAATAGTAATTCGTCCATATTGGGTGATATATGATCTGCGGCCTCTACGGCCGAATTTCTTATAATATTTTCAATAAACGCAGAAAAACGAATGTTACTTCCGGCTCGTTTCATGTCTGCGTCTGTGTATCCATCGCCTACTACCCAAACATTGCCTTTTAGATTCAGGTTTTTTAGCGCCTGGAATTTCCCTCCCGTTTGAGAGAGCGGGTTGCCTTTTTCAAAGCCAATGATTTCACCCGCTTTATTATATAGAAACGAATTGGCTAAAATTTGAGAAGCTTCTATTCCAAATCCAAGCACAACGGGTTCAATAAACTCTCTAAATCCAGCAGAAATAATTCTAATTCTATCTTTATTCTCGCGAAAAAATTTCTGATTTCTCTTTATTGAGGGCGAAATTTTTCTTTTTAGTCTTTGAACTAAACTCGGCAAGTGGCTACGATTTGCTTTAATAAGCGAAATTCTTTGTTCAAGGCCCTTTCGAAATGAAATTTCTCCTTCAATTCCTTTACGGGTAAGGCTCTCCAACTCTTTTAAAATCAAACCTTTACTTGGATTTGATTGCAAAGAAACAGCGCCTAATTCTTCCAAGGCTTCAACCCTAATAAAAGTAGAATCGAAGTCAAAAATATAGTAATCCGGTTGTGCCATTTTTAAACTATTGGCCAAAATTGCAAAAAGAAAAATTGCCCTGCTCAGCAGTTTCCCTGATTTTAGAAAAAACTTGTCAGATAAAATTGGGATTTATCAATTGGACTTGGGTAATTTTCAGCAATCCAAACCTAAAATGAGGGCAATCATTCAGCGGGTAAGCCATGCATCGGTAAAAGTAGAAACAGAATTTTCCGGAAAAATTGGAAAAGGGCTTTTGGTACTCATCGGCATTACACATAGCGATAGTCAATCTGATATTGATTGGCTGATAAAAAAGATAATTCAGCTCAGAATTTTTAACGATAATGAGGGGAAAATGAATTTTTCGGTGCAAGACATTGGAGGAGATATTCTCGTTGTTTCTCAATTCACTTTGTTTGCGGATTCAAAAAAAGGAAATCGTCCTTCCTACATACGTTCAGCATCGCCTGAATTTTCAATTCCTCTGTACGAAAAATTTATCTCGACTTTGCGAAATCAATTCAGCGGCAAAGTGGAAACAGGTGTTTTCGGCGCTAGTATGCAAGTGGAATTGCTGAACGAAGGGCCTGTAACTATCATTTTAGATTCTATTCAGCAGGATTTCTAATGGTGAATAAAAAATGGATTTTGTTTTTTCTTCTCATCGGATTGTGTATTCGAATTCTCCTTCCTGTATTGGGTCAATCAAACCCAAAGAAAGGGGATGGAGATGAATACTATCGCTATGCCTGGAATCTTATTCACGAAGGAACCTACAGCAGTGATATTTCTTATCCAAAAATACCTGACGCCGGAAAAATGCCGGGAACGTCGCTCCTCATCGCAGCCGGGATGTTGATTTTCGGGGAAAAAGAAATTGGACTTTTGCTTCCTAACATTCTTTTTTCTTGTCTTCTTCTTTTTCCTGTTTTTCTATACCTGCGGTCCCTAATTTTCTTTACTAAATTAATGCTAGGAATCTGGATTTTGTTTTGTCTCATTCCGGGAATCGAATTTTACAGTGGCCAATTTTACCCTGAAGTTCCTGCAGCCTGCAGCCTACTTTGGGGCGCGTGGTGGCTTTGGAATTTTTTAACCAAGGAGAAATTTATTTTCCTTTTTGCCTCTGCATTGGCCTTTTCAGTCGGATTCTTGTTTAGGCCCGAACTTGGAATAAACCTGATTATTGTTCCCATTTTCTTCCTTTTTCGAAACAGGATACCCTTATCAAAAAGAATAAAATATTCCTCGATTTGGGTTGGCGTAGGTATTGCAATCGTGAGCCCGTGGATTATTCGCAATTTGATTTCAACAGGCAACATGAGGATAGTTGGTGACAACTTTCTCATCGAAAAAATCAACACCCCCAACCAAAGGGAATCTTGCGCAAATGGTCTTTATCTATGGATGAATAGCTGGCATTTTAAAGAAGCGGAAATTAAAAAAGTGGCCTGGCAATTTTCGCAAACCGATTTAGACCTTCTTCCCAAAAATGCATTTCGAAGCCAGGATGAAAAAAATAAAATTCAAAGCCTTCAGACGCTCCCATACAACTGTAAAAAAGATTCCGTGTTGTTGGGCATTGCATTCGATCGCATAAAATCTGACCCCTTTTCTTACTATTTTTTCTTGCCGATTAAGCGTATTCCTCAACTGCTTTTTAGATTTGAACGAAGCGATTCCTTTTCCTTTTCCGCTTTTTCAAAAGAAATTAATTGGGCCCTATGGCTAATTTTTGCTTTGTGGATGGGTGCCCTAGTTATTCTTTTTTTTATTGGCTATTGGCTTAAACCAAAAGACTTTATGCGTCTTTTGCTCTTTATTTTTCTTGCCCGCCTCTTTCTTTTTGCCTGGATTTATCACGTTGAGGCGCGTTACATGATGTTAATGTTTCCGCTTTTAATCTTCGGAACCTTTTTATCTTTGACAAATGAGCAACATATCCATTCAAGAGGCACAACAAAAGGTTGACCAATGGATTCAGAAACATGGTGTACGCTATTTTTCTGAATTAACGAATATGGCTATGCTTAGCGAAGAGGTGGGCGAGGTTGCAAGAATTGTTGCCAGACGGTTTGGGGACCAATCAGAGAAGGAAAGTGACAAGGAAAAAAATTTGGGCGATGAATTAGCTGACGTTTTATTCGTTTTAATTTGTTTAGCCAACCAAACTGGTGTCGATTTAGAAAAAGCATTTATTGAAAATCTTGAAAAAAAGACAGGCAGAGATGTTAACCGCCATCATCAAAATCCGAAATTGAAATCAGATTAAAGAAACCCTTTAAATGAACCTCTTTTTAAAAAAATATTTACTTCTTTTTCTTACACTCACAGGCTGGCTTCAGGTTGGTGCTTGGGGATTTTGGGCACACCAGAGAATTAATCGCCTTGCGGTATTTACGTTGCCGGTTGAAATGTTACCGCTGTATAAAAAACACATCGAGTATCTAACCGAGCATGCTGTTGATCCTGATCATCGCAGATACGCAATGGAAGGGGAAGCCGAAAGGCACTTTCTTGACTTGGACCGTTATGGAACTTACCCATTTGAAAATTTGCCCAGAAAATGGAAAGACGCTGTTTCTAAATTTTCAGAAGACTCACTTCGTGCCCATGGAATTGTTGTGTGGCATATTCCGCTTGAATATTACCGCCTAGTTGAGGCTTTAAAGGCTAAGGACAAAAAAAGGATTTTGAAAATTTCTGCTGATTTAGGGCATTACATTGCAGATGCAAACGTTCCCCTTCATACTACCTCAAACTACAATGGTCAACTAACCAATCAAAAGGGAATTCACGGATTATGGGAATCAAGAATTCCGGAAATTTTTGGATTGAACTTTGATTATTTTGTAGGTCAGGCAAGCTATATTGAAAAGCCGCTTGACCAAGCCTGGAAAATTGTTTTCGAAAGTAATTTGGCTGTAGATTCTGTTCTAAAAATGGAGAGAGACCTAACCGCAAGTTTTCCAAGTGACCAAAAATTTAGTTTCGAAAACAGGAACAGCGTTTTAGTAAAAGTATATAGCAAAGAATTTTGCGAGGCTTACCATACGCTTTTAAATGGTATGGTGGAACGAAGAATTCGTAATTCGGTCATACAGGTCGGTTCTTTCTGGTATTCTGCATGGATTGATGCAGGACAGCCAAATTTGAAAGAAATTATTGAACAAGAAATGGCTCCTGAGGAAGAAAAATTTGAGAAAAAATTAAATATAAACGACCGTGAATCCCATGATCTCGGTTATTTTAATCCTTGGGAGAATGAACGCAAAAACGAAACCGTACATTCTTGGCAGAATCTTGTTTTTATTTTGCCGAAATCACAGGATCATTCCAAAGGCCAAGGCTTTCAAGCCTTTGCAAAATAGAATGGGTTGCTCCGGATTGCGCTTCAAAATACTGCGCTGCTTTTCGACCCAGCCCTAATCGTTTTTCAGAATTATCTTTTAACATCGTCATCACCTCCTTAAAATGCTGATAATCTGAAATTTCAAAGCCTGCACCCAATTCGATTAGTGCTTTAGCTTCGCCAAATTTATGGTGTTTGGGGCCAAATAAAATCGGAATAGCCCATATTCCCGGTTCTTGGATATTATGAATACCCTTTCCAAATCCCCCGCCCACCATTGCAACATGGCCATAGCGATACAAATTATTCAACATGCCAATATTATCAATCCACAAAATTGAATTGCGGATATTTCTGCTTTTAATTTTCGAAAATAACAACTGCTTTTCGCTATCGGCATCAATTGAATATTGAATTTTACTTTGCTGAATTTCGTGAGGCGCGAGAATAAAACAAACGCTTTCCTTACTCCACTCCCTGCTAAGTTTCAATAACCACTCAATTTCCGTGTCGTAAACACTTCCTCCAATTACGCAAAAACGACCTGCAATAAATTCCACAATTTCAGTCAGTTCAATATTGTCTGTTTTAATTTTCATTACTCTGTCTAAACGCGTGTCGCCATTTGTAGTTACATTGGTTTGACGGGTAAAGTTCTTAAGGAGATTTTCTGATTTTTCATCCTGACAAAAAATCCAATCAAAACTTTGGAATGCCTTTCGGTACAATTTTGCGTTTAAGGAAGAAAGGAAACGACTATGCTCATCTACCCGGGCTGAAATCAGAAAATGTGGCACCTCTCTTTTTTTTAGTCCCAATATGAAATTCACCCAAATATCATAACGAATGAAAAACGCGGCTTTGATATCAATAGTGTCAAGAAAATAATTTGCGTTTTCGGGTAAGTCCGGAGGCAAATACACAACCCATTTCGCTCCGGAATACTGCTTTCTGATTTCATAACCAGAGGGTGAGAAGAAACTGAGTAAAATTGGAAACTGAGGGTGTAATTCGCCTATGCTTTCAATTAAGGGTCTTGCTTGTTCAAATTCCCCAAGCGAGGCGCAGTGAAACCAAATAATATTTTTTACTCCCCTAGTTTCCTTTTCAATTTTCCCTTTCCAACCTTTCCTGCCTTCGATCCATAATTTGGCTTTGGGGCTAAATAAAGAAGCAATACGAATTCCGAATACATACATTCGAATTCCTGAATTGTAAAGCAGTGATATCAAAAGAAATACTCCTTATCAGGTGCGGCACGGTAAATTGGAAAAACCCAACCAAAGTGAATGCCCCACAAAAAATCTTTTCTAATTTCTGTATCTGAGGTGCCTGAATCGAAATTTAGATTGCGCATTGGCATGGTAAAATTCTGACTCATTTCAAGGCCAAAAGAAAAATTTACAAACCGTTTATTGCTAAAAAATCGAATTCCCATACCTTCGACAACTCCAAAGCCTGCCGCCAATCTATCATACCCCTTTCTCATTTCTTTATTCAGCGCGGGCACATTGTTTCCAGGTACCTCGATCCAAATTCGGTGTTGAATAAACTGCCCGCCTGTCAAAAGATAAAGCCCTGAGTTTGGGTTCAGCCTTTTGAAAACCGGAAAAATTTTTCCTGCAACAAAGGGAACAATAAAACCACGTTCTTGAAATCTAACTTCTGATTGCCTGCCGTCTGCTCCCGTGGCCAAACCATGGAATCTCCCTTTTGTATCTTGAGTATGTGTAACTACATTCCACGCTACTTTTTGTTTTACCGCCTCTCCAAACAAAAACTTGGCACCGGTTTCAAAAAAGTAATTCTTTTTTGTCTTCCAGTTTAAACTAAGCCCAAAAGTCCATGTGTAACCAAATCGAGGCAATAAATCTTCACCCGGCGCCGATAAATTGACATTCATTCCAATGGAAGGGAAAGAAAAACTTGAATCTGCCATGCTCTTTTCTTGTTGGCACAGCCCACTCAAGCCCCAAAAATTGAAGAATAAAATAAAAACGATGGATTTAGGGCGATTCATGGCCTTTCCTTAACTTTGCCGGGTATATTTTTCAAGCTTTCTTTAGCGGGGAAATGAGCGATACATCCAATATTTTTATACATCCTAGTTCGGTGGTCGATCCGCCTGCTAATATAGGCAATGGGACCAAAATATGGCATTTCTGCCACGTAATGGCTGGTGCTAGTTTAGGCCAAAATTGCAGTTTGGGCCAAAATGTTTTTATAGCCAATGGCGTAACGGTTGGCAACAATGTAAAAATTCAGAACAATGTTTCGCTTTATACGGGAGTTCATTGTGAGGATGATGTGTTTCTTGGGCCTTCTATGGTTTTCACAAATGTAATAAACCCTAGAAGTGGAGTTATTCGGAAAAACGAATATCAAGAAACTTATCTCGAAAAGGGTGTTTCTGTTGGCGCAAATGCTACCTTGGTTTGTGGTATTCGCCTAGGAAAATTTTGCTTTGTGGGTGCAGGTTCAGTTGTAACTCGTTCATTTTCACCCTATTCATTAATTGTTGGAAATCCTGGAAGATTGAGCGGATGGATGAGCGAGTTTGGTCATAAGCTGAAGTTTAATGAAAAAAACTTCGCTACGTGTCCAGAAAGCGGCCAGACTTATCAATTGGAAAACAACGATGTAAAAAGAATTTCATGACAACAAAGAATTATACCATTCGAATGGTTGACACTGTAGGTCAGTATCAACGCATTAGAACTGAAATTGACAAAGGAATTCAAGAAGTGTTGGAAACCGGGGCTTATATTAATGGGCCGCAGGTTAAAAAATTTGCTGAAAACCTTTCCAATTATTTGGGCGTAGCCCAAACGATTCCATGTGCAAATGGTACAGATGCCTTACAAATTGCTTTAATGGCCTTAGGTTTAAAGCCTGGAGATGAAGTAATTACCCCCTCTTTTACTTTTGCTGCAACAGCCGAAGTGATTGCCTTGCTGGGATTAATTCCCATTTTTGTTGATGTAAATTCGGGTTCGTTTAACATGAACCCAACTGAATTGGAAAAAGCGATAACCGCGAAAACAAAATGCATTATTCCGGTTCATCTTTTTGGGCAGGCTGCTGATATGGAGACAATCATGAAGATTGCCAAAAAACATAATCTTTATGTCGTTGAAGACAATGCCCAATCTATCGGCGCAGATTATTTTTTCAGCAATGGGAAAAAACAAAAGGCAGGTACAATAGGTCACATCGGCTGCACTTCGTTTTACCCTTCAAAAAATTTAGGTGCCTATGGAGATGCCGGGGCACTATTCACAAATGACATTTCCTTAGGCGAAAAAATCAGGGTGATTTGCAACCATGGGAGCAAAATAAAATACTATCATTCAGAAATTGGTATTAATAGCAGGCTCGATAGTATTCAAGCTGTGATATTAGATGTGAAATTAAAGCATCTGGATTCTTTTAATAATGCTCGGCAACATGCCGCATCCGCTTATGACAAAGCATTTGCAAATGTGACTGAATTAGAAATTCCCGCAAGAGTGAGCTGGGGCTCGCATGTTTTTCATCAATACACGTTAAAAATCAAAGGCGGAAAACAAACCCGTGATTTGCTCAAACAAAAGCTAGAGGAAAATGGAATTCCAGCAATGGTTTATTATCCAGTTCCTCTGCATGTTCAAGAGGCTTATTTACCATATTCAACCAGTCAGAGGCAATTACCGGTTTCAGAAGCATTAGCTACCCAAGTCCTCAGCTTGCCTATGCATTCCGAATTAGACAATGATCAATTGCTTTTTATTTCAAATAGGGTGATCGAAATTTTAAAATCCTTATAGCATGAAGATATCCGTTATTG
>JAYSVQ010000239.1:0-1913 GCA_043718485.1 Bacteroidota bacterium | reverse complement strand
TGGTATTAGAACATGCACGGGAGACAATGGTGAATGTGTTTCTCCTTTTTTTGATTCAGAATTTAAAATTTGGGGAGTTCGGTGGTCGGCCGGCGAAGTTTTTAGGTTTGATGCTAACGATTTTCTTTTTTTTAAAGTGGTAGATTCTTTAGTTAAAATAAAGGAAATGCCCATTGTCCATGAACCCTTTTTTTCCTTTTCCCCAAATCCTTTTGATGATGTGCTTAATGTAAAGTTGGTAGCGCCCCTTTCTTCTGATGTGGTTTTTTCGATTACCGACCCTGTTGGAAGGAAGGTACAATCTTTTAGCATTCCCAAAGGGCATATAGATTTTCAATTTGAGGTCCCTTTCATGGCCTCTGGCTTATATTTTGCCCATATTACCCTAAACGGGAAAGTGCACACCCAAAAGCTTTTACAGTATTAAGGGGGTTTCCATGTGGCTAATGGACAATTCGTAACTTGCGCAACGCAATTTGTGAAACATGAATTTGAAATCGCTTTCTTTACTCGCATTTTTCTTTCTTTTTCAGGTATCCGCAGACCTCTCTGCCCAAACCACTCCTGATCGCAGCAGCTTAAAAGTTTATCCCATAGCGATTGTGATTCATGGTGGGGCCGGTTATATGTCGAGAGATAATATAGCGCCTGAAATGGAAAAGGCTTATCACCATTCCCTCCAATTAGCACTAAAAACTGGATATGAAGTATTGGAAAAGGGTGGAAGCAGTCTAGACGCTGTAGAAGCGACCATTCGCATTCTCGAGAATGATAGCCTTTTCAATGCGGGTAAAGGTGCAGTACTTACAGCCGAGGGTAAGGCAGAACTTGATGCAAGTATTATGGATGGAAAATCCATGAAGGCAGGGGCAGTGGCCGGGGTAACTACAATAAAAAATCCTATCTCAGCAGCTAGAAAAGTAATGGAAGAAAGCCCACATGTCTTGCTTGCTGGCAAAGGCGCTGAAGTTTTTGCTAAAAGCAGGGGATTAGAAATAATCGACAATGCCTACTTTATAACTGAGCCAAGAAGAGCAGATTGGGAAAGAGCACAACAGAAAGAGCGCGAGGGGAATAAACAAAAGGGAGGAGGGGGATGGATAGAGCCCGACCCTACTGGCGGGTTTAGCAAATTCGGAACGGTAGGTTGTGTCGCATTGGATAAAAGTGGAAACCTTGCCGCCGGAACCAGCACAGGGGGCATGGCCAATAAGATGTATGGACGGGTGGGAGATGCACCTATAATTGGAGCCGGTACTTTTGCAAGCAATCAAACTTGCGCCATTTCATGTACCGGTCATGGCGAGTATTTTATTCGCTACAGCATTGCTCATGAAGTATCAGCCGTAATGGAATATAAAAAATTCAACTTGAAGGATGCAGCAAAATTTGTAATCGATGAAAAGCTTTCGGCAAATGCTGGCACAGGCGGATTAATCGGCCTTGACCGAAATGCCAAAGTGGTAATGGAATTCAATACACCCGGAATGTTTCGCGGTTATATTTTAGAAGGTTCAAATCCCGCTACTTTTATTTTTAAAGACGATAAGTAGTATCACTTCGCCTACAACCGTGAAGAAAAAGCTCCTCTTGTTATTTGTTTTTATTGTCCTCGCCATGGGCCTTGCAGAGGTTTTTTTACGTACCTATCCCAGTTACCTAAACAATTGGGGCAGTACCATCCGATACCAGTATGATTCAGTAATCGGTTATCGCCTTAAACCCATTTCAGGGGGAACATTTGCCCAACAATGTCTCAAGACCAATGGCATTAAGGTCAACCAAGAGGGTTTTAGGGGAGAAGAATGGGGCAAGGAATATGGGGGCATCGCATTGTTGGGAGATTCATTTCTTGAAGCCTTGCAGGTGGGAGAGGGTGACAACCTCGCAACGCTGCTTTCACGAAAAACAGG
>JAYSVQ010000238.1:0-1915 GCA_043718485.1 Bacteroidota bacterium | reverse complement strand
CCGATTCTCAAAAGATGCTCAAGCAAAGTCAATCCTTAAGGCTCCTTCAAAAGATATCGCCTCAACAGATTCAGTTTATTAAACTGCTTCAAATTCCGGTTTTAAGTTTGGAGGGAAGAATTAAAGATGAACTGGAAGTAAATCCCGCTTTAGAAGAAGGAAAGGAAATACCAGAAGAAAATCCAAGCAATGAATTAAGCCGCGAAGAATCCTCCAATCAAGAAGAAGATAAAAGCTTTACCGAAGGACAGGGAGAATCAGATTCAAAAGAATTTAATCTAGACGATTACCTCTCAGGCGAAGAAGCCAGTTATAAAACGAGATTACAGTCTTCTCCAGACGATGATGAATATGAAGCCCCTGTGGTGGCGCAAATCAGTTTTTATGACCGTCTCGTCTCTCAATTTGGCATGTTAAGCATTGATGAAAATCAACGCATGCTGGGTGAGCAACTCATGGGTTCAATTGATGAAGATGGATACCTCAGGCGACCGATTCCCAATCTCATCAACGACCTTTCTTTTCGGTACAATGTTAATTTAACCGAGGCACAGGTAAATGAGGTGCTAAAACTCATTCAGGGATTAGACCCTCCGGGTGTTGGGGCACGGAGTTTACAGGAATGTTTGATTTTACAATTGGAGCGAAAAGAAAAATCAAATGCAAATAAAATCGCCATTCAATTACTCGAAAAATATTTTGAAGAATTTACCAAAAAACATTTTTCAAAAATTCAATCCGGATTGGGAATAAACGAGGCCGAATTAAAAGAAGCCTATGAAATTATCACGCACTTAAACCCAAAACCGGGCGATTCAGTCTCGGGCACAAAGCATGAAATAATTGTTCCCGATTTTATTCTAAAAGTAAATGAGGGAAAAATAGACATAAGCCTCACAGGGAGAAATGCCCCAGATTTGCGCGTAAGCCGGAATTACATTAAAATGTTTACCAGTGCCCAAACCGAGTTAAAAAAGAAAAATACTGAAAAGGCAAAGGAAACACTTGAATTTATTAAGAATAAAATCGAATCTGCTCAATGGTTCATTGATGCGATTAAGCAAAGGCAATTTACCCTTTTGAATACAATGAATACCATTGCAGAAGTGCAAGAAGGGTTTTTCTTAACGGGGGGAGATGAGCGCAGTTTGAAACCTATGATATTGAAAGATATTGCCGAAAAAATTCAAATGGACATTTCAACCGTGAGCAGGGTTGCCAATTCAAAATATGTGCAAACTGAATTTGGTATTTATCCCTTAAAATATTTTTTCTCTGAGGGCATAAGCACAGATGATGGTACCGAGGTTTCAAACCGTGAGGTTAAAAAAATAATCGAGGAGATGATTGGCAATGAAAACAAGCGAAAACCGCTTTCAGACGATAAAATTGCTGAAGACTTAAATGAAAAAGGTTATAATATTGCACGTAGAACGGTCGCTAAATACAGAGATATGCTCAATATTCCCGTAGCCCGATTAAGGAAAGAAATGTAATGATTTCGGCAGAATCAAGGAGTTTTCAGCAAGCAGCACGTGGATTAACAATGTTATTCCATCCCCTATTTGCGCCGATTTTTGCCCTTTTTTTAAGGCAAGCCCGATTCAGTCAAGGCTGGGAATTGGCACTTTGGAGCAGTATTTTTATTCTCGGCATTTTGCCCTTCCTTCCTCTTTCTCTTTATTTTAAAAATGATAATCTTGATGAGTTATTCCGTCTTCCCAGAAAGAAGCGGGGCTTCCCCTTTCTCATCAGTTTTTTATCTATCGGTTTTTATTACCTCGCGCTTAGTTTTTGGGGATTGGAAGACAGTGTCTTTTTTACCCTTTTGCTGATCATGTTTGTTACCCATATTTTCAGTGGAACGATTACCTTGTATTGGAAAATCTCACTTCATTTGGTCTCAATCGGAGGT
>JAYSVQ010000237.1:0-5486 GCA_043718485.1 Bacteroidota bacterium | reverse complement strand
CAAGTGCTGAGAAAAAGTGATCGAAATGGCAGATTTAGCCTAAAATTCCAGCCCAACACAAATTACATGCTGTATGTAAAAAAAGAGGGCTACCTGACGTATTCAAAAAGAATTGAAGTCGGACTCACAAATTATGCAGCTGACACGGTCATTCCAATGCAACTTGAAAAAATTCCGTTCCAGAAAATTTTCAAGCTCGAGCATATTCATTACAACTTTGATAAATGGGATATTCGAGATGCAGATGTGCCTGAACTTAATAAACTTATCACTTTTTTGAATGAAAATGGGACTCTAAAAATTGAACTGGGATCACACACTGATTCTCGTGGCACCGATATGTACAACCTCGTTTTATCCCAAAAAAGAGCGGAATCGGCTAAACAATATTTGGTAAAAGGCGGAACTGCAAGCACCCGAATTGAAGCCGTAGGCTACGGTGAAAAAATATTGATTAATCGATGTAAAGATGATGTTGAATGCAGCGATGAAGAACATTACCGAAATCGCAGAACCGAATTTAAAATTACCGGAACGCTTGGAGGGGAAAAATTGGAATTAAAATCAGAATAAAAATGAAGTGCTTAAAAAAATTACTGTCTCTATGCGATTTTGTTCAGAAATTTTCTTTCTGTTTTCTCATGCTGTTCTCTTTCTTTTTTCGAGGCGCACAGGCTCAGGTCAATTCCTTTCCTCATCTAGAAGATTTTGAAAACGAATTTCAATGCCCCGCGAATCAATGCAACCCCCTCTGCAACTTAATTGGCGCCTGGCGAAACACAACAGGCGATAACCTGGAATGGGTTTCTGACCGAAATGATACCCCAACCGGCAGCACCGGCCCTGCTACTGATCACACATTCGGAACAACGAGTGGAACCTATGTTTACATCGAGTCTTCTTGCAACACCGTCGGTTATCCTACAAAAAGAGCTGATTTATTGAGTCCATATTACGATTTCAGAGGATTAACAGGCACCTTGAAAATTGAGTTCTGGTATCATATGTATGGAAGCTCAATGGGCACGATGTCTTTTGATTTTGATACTACTCAAGGCATTAGTTGGAATTTAAATATTGTTCCCGCATGGACCGCCAACACCAATGCTTGGCAGAAAAAACAGATTATTATTTCACAATTTGCCGGTAAAGATTCAGTTCGTTTTAGAATTCGTGGCATTACCGGAACCGATGCTTATAGCGATATGGCTGTGGATGACATTCTCGTTTTTAAGCCTTTCCCGATTGATATGGGAATGCTTTCTATTGGCGGTCTTGCAAATCAATGCGCATTAACTGCAAATGAACCGGTTCAAATTACCGTTTATAATTATGGCCGTGATACGCTGTTTACAGGCGACAGCATTCCGGCTTGCTTTCAGGTTTTAGGGCAATCTCCGATTTGTCAATCTTTTATTCTTGCCGCAAACCTCCCCCCATCCACTTCCCTGAATTTAAGTTTTTCAACAGGTGCGAACTTATCCATTCCGGGACAATATTCAATTTCAGCCTGGACACAAAAACCCGGAGATGGATACGCGCCGAATAATACCAAAGTAATTACGATTACCCATTTTCCTATCGTAACAAACCTGCCTTATTTTGAAAATTTTGAAAATGGGCCTGCCTTATGGAGGTCTGAAAGCATAAGCGGCGTATGGAGTTTTGGTACGCCTCAAAAAACAACGCTTACGAGCGCAGCTTCCGGAAACAATGCCTGGGTTACAGGGGGACTTAACTCATCTTATTCCAATGGCGATGAATCATGGGTAATAGGTCCCTGCTTAAATCTTTCTGGAAAATGCAATCCCTGGATTGATCTTGATGTGTGGTGGAAAACGGAAAGTCGATTTGATGGCGCAGTTTTACAATACTCGCTAAATGGTGGCCAAACCTGGTCTCGTTTAGGCAACTCAGGAGATCCAAATAATTGGTTTACCTATAACAATATTGTGGGAAATCCCGGCGGACAGGTTCATGGTTGGACAGGAAACGATGTTGCTTATCCCGCCTCTGCCGGTTGGGTGACCGCAAGACATGCAATGGGATTGGGAGGGCAAACCCGCGTGCTATTGCGAATGGCTTTTGGCGCTGAAGCCAATATTACTGATGAAGGCTTTGCCTTTGATAATGTTGTCGTTTACGACCAAGTCTGGTTAGGTGAAAATCGGGCTTTGTGTTTGCCTTCAGGAAACGTTACCCTCGATGCAAGAGGGCAGGCTGGTTGGACTTACCTCTGGTCAACTGCTGCAACCACCCAAAGTATTAATGTAAGCACGCTAGGAACCTATTCGGTGAGAGTAACTAATGGAGGATGTATTCGATATGATACTGTTGTCGTAAGTGGAATTGGGGCAGCTTTTCAGCCGACCCTCGGGCCCGACTCAACGGTTTGTGGAAGTTATTTACTAAATCCGAGTCCGGTTCCACAATCTTCTTGGCTCTGGTCAACCCTCGACTCCACACCAACTCTACTAGTTCAAAATTCCGGGATGTACTTTGCAGATGTAAGCACCCCATGTGGCACATTTAGAAGCGATACGGCAAATGTAACGGTTCAAGCATTGCCCATTGTTGAACTCGGCCCGGATACTACCATTTGTGGCTCTATACTTTTGGATGCCGGGCCCGGTGCTGCCTCATATTCCTGGTTAGGGGGAAATACAACGCAAATAGAAACAGCGGATACAACGGGCCAATACCGTGTAACCGTTACCAGTGCAAACGGTTGCGCGGTAATTGATTCTGTTTTTTTAAATGTAAACCCACTGCCTACCGTTTTTCTGGGGCCAGATACTGCGATTTGTGCAGGTGATACCCTTTGCGTGACGGCAGGCCCAGACCCAACCGCAAATTATATTTGGAATACCGGACCCAATTCACAAAATCGGTGCCTCACCACATCCGGTGTTTGGTTTGTTACGGTTACATCAACTCAAAATTGTGTAGCCAGTGATACCCTTTTTCTTGACATCCCGAATCCGCCCATTGCCTCCTTTTTAGTTGATACCAGCAATTGTCCAATTCTTAGTTTTACAAATAATTCAGGAGGGGGTACCTCAACCAGTTGGTATTGGAATTTTGGTGACGGGAACAATTCGACTTTGGCAAACCCCACCCATGATTACAGCATTGCCGGAAATGGAATTTATACCGTTACTTTTACCGCCACAAATGCTTGTGGTGTTGATTCGGCAAACGGGTTTGCCATTGTACAGTGTACAATCGCAAGAGGTTACGAAAAAAGCAATTTCATTGAATGGTTTCCGAATCCCAACCAAGGTCGATTGCTTTTGCGGTCAGAAATTACTTTTTCGAATTCAGATGAAATAAAAATCAGAGATGCTCAAGGCAAGGAAATTTTCTCTAGTGAGCTCCAACCCGAAACCAACAATCAAGAAATATTCTGGAACGAAAAAGGTTTATCGAATGGAGTTTATTTCTTGGAAATTAAGATTGCAAATCAAAAAATGACCGGATTGATTTTATTAAATATTCCATAAGGCTTATGACCCCCACCCGAAAGAAAAAAAATCTTATTTCATGCCCAACCCATTGCTAGACTTAGTTATTTATTCCATTTCATGAAAAAAATGAATTTGTCTTAAATTGCCTTTTCCCAATATGGATAAGCGGCTGATTTTTTGTCTGATTTTTTCAAGCACCTTCACTTTCTTATTAGCACAAGATTCAATTCGGGCAAAAAAAGTTAAGATTTTGCCCCTTCCTACGTTTGGGCATTCGCCAGAAACGAGAACTTATGTTGGCCTTGTCAGTCTTTTTACGTTAGATTTTTATAATGACACCGTCACCCGAATTTCAAATGCGAAGCTGGAAGGAACGTATACCTGGAATAAACAATTAATCATTGAGGGTGGATGGAACTACTTCTTTCAAAAGGAAAAATGGTTTAGCAAAGGGTTAATTCATTATTCCTTTTTTCCGGATTTGTATTATGGAGTCGGCCCCAATACGCCTGAAAATAATCGAACCGCTTTCGATAGCCGGCGAGTAATTATGGAAGGCTTCGGTCTTAAGAAAGTAGGAGCCAAAATTTTCTCAGGCTTGAACCTAAAATATATGCGCTATTCAAATGTTGATGCGGATACCTCAACTCATTATTTTTCAGAATTAAAATACGCATCAAATGTTGGATTGGGTTTCACCTTTTTGCTGGATCAAAGAAACAATTTGTTGGGTGCTACAAAAGGAAAATACCTTAACGTAAACACCTCATATTATTATTCCAATCGTCAATACGTAAAAATATTTCTCGACGCGAGGGCTTATAAAATCTGGAATGAAAAATGGGTTTGGGCCAATCGATTTTTCCATGAAAGCAATTTCGGAACACCTCCATTTTTTGATTATGCATTTTTGGGTGGCGACAAATTTGTACGTGGATTTTACTATGGGAGGTTTCGGGATAAAAATTTAAGTTCCCTTCAATCTGAAATTCGGTTTCCCCTATTTTGGAGAATTGGATTTGCCGGCTTTGGCGGAATTTCACTTTTATTTTCAGACTTCAACTCTTTCGACGCAAAGCACAATGCCGGGATTGGGCTCAGGTTTTTAATTGACAAAAAAGACAAAACCTATATGCGGTTTGATTACGCAATTGGTGAGGGGAAAAATTCAGGTTTTTATGTCGCTTTTGGAGAGGCTTTTTAGAAAGAAAAATCGGTTATTCGGTTTTACCTAAAAATAACCACGTTTCCGACTAGATCTTTTTCTTCTTTAATTCCGGTTTCAATTATCCAATAATAAGAACCATCCGGCAAGGGTGCTCCTGTTCTGAAATGGGTTCCGTTCCAATCGTTATTATAGTTTTTTGATTCGAAAACCTCATTTCCATATCTATTGAATACTTTCAAATTATGGTCTGGATATCGCTCAAGGCCCTCAATTTCAAAAAAATCGTTGTCTCCATCTCCATTCGGAGTAAAAGTGTTAAAGGCATGCAAGGGTACAGGTTCGATGCAAACTTCTAGCGATGCAGAATCCATGCAGCCTCCCACATTTTCTATCCATAATTTAACGAAATAAGAACCCACTGCCGGATACATATGATCAGGATTAATTCCCGAAACATAAGGCTCAATTACACCCGGCTCAAATTCCCATTCTCCGTTGATGCCTCCTATACTTTGATCAATAAAATAAATGTGCGGGTCTTCAATGGAGGCACATCCAGAAGGATTCGAAATAAAATTTGCCAAAACGCGCGGATAAGAAGGAATGAGAATAGAACCCGTTGCACTGCATCCATTGTCAATGCTGGTAACCACCACAGTATAGGAAGAACCTGCAGGTGCGCCTATTGAGTCTCCAATCACAGGTGGAAATAAATTCCAAACCACTCCATAATTTCCAATGGGATTCACAATTACTTTGGCCCAGCCCATTTCTCGGTAACAGCGAATATTACTAGTATCAAACGTAAGATTAATATTTGGATTCAAAAAGATGGTAATTGAATCCATCGC
>JAYSVQ010000236.1:0-5488 GCA_043718485.1 Bacteroidota bacterium | reverse complement strand
AGAAAGCAAGGCCGCATTCACCTCAAAAGAGGGATTTTCAGTTGTAGCCCCTATCAATAGCACGAGTCCTTGTTCAACTGCGCCGAGTAAACTGTCTTGCTGACTTTTATTAAAGCGGTGAATCTCATCAATAAATAAGATAGTTCCCGGCCTGCTTTTTGCGAAATCAAGTACCTCGCGAATATCTTTTACGCCTGCTTGAATGGCGCTCAATTGGCGAAAAGGTTTATCTAATCTTCTGGCGATAATTCGAGCCAAGGTTGTTTTTCCTACCCCGGGTGGGCCCCAAAAAATGAGCGAACTCAACTTACCGGAATCGATCATGCGTTGTAAAGGCCCTTCTTTTTGTAACAAATGTTTTTGCCCCACAAATCGATCAAGACTTGATGGCCGTAAACGCTCTGCTAAAGGAGGAAGATTACCTTGAGAAAAAATCTCCATTAGTAACGAATGATTTTTCCGGAATAAACCATCCTGTCTTTATCTCTCAACACAATCATAAATAAACCCGATGGCAGGTTTTGCGCCGAGATTTCAGCGCCGGATTGAATCTCACCTTCAGCCCATTGCTTTCCATCTATCCCTAAAATCTGATACGTTAAATTTTGGTTTCCCTGATAGGTAATTTTAAATTGATCCTGAAAGGGATTGGGCCACAAGATTAATCCTATTTCATTTTCTTGTTCTATTCCTACTTCCGGCTCAACGTACACTAAAAAACAAAGGCTGTCATTCCCAATATCATCATCAGCGATTTGATTGGGCCATTTGGTTTTCAAACAGAAATAAATATTTCCGAAAGTGCTCGGTGTCCATGTTTGTGGATGGGTGAAAGAATAGGTCTCATTTGGCCCCAAATCAATACTATCAATTAAAAAGGTATCTGAAATGAAGGCTCCGGCGGTAAAAAATACGGTTACGGAATGTATGCTGTCTGAACCGGCATTCACTACTTTTCCGGAAATGGTTGAAGGTGAATTTTCAGTTGCGTTTAAGGGGTCTAAAGCCACCGGACTCGCATCGAGGCTAGAAACCGAGGTCAGCAAAATATCGTCAAGCGCCAAGGCATATTTGTTATTTGAATTTTGGCGAAAGGCTATATAAACATTTTGCCCCGCCCATTGATTCAGGTTTGCTGAAAAATAACTTCTTCCTCCCGGTACCAATGCGCGGGAATACACAGCGGCATTGGCCAAGAAATCTGCGGTATCATTTCCCATTGTCGATAATCTAATTTCCATACTTTCGGAATACAAACTATCGAGTGACCACATTCTCCATGACAAACAAGGATTGGAAGGCAAAGCAATTTGTGCAGAAATCAACCAGTCATTGCTTTTCGCCTGGGGTAAATACCATGAAGGTGAAACCAAAATTTTATTTATCGTATCGGTTTGATCCGTTACCATTTGCCACCCTTTTACATAGGGTAAAGCAGGCGCCGGTGTAGCTGTATCACCATCTACAATTACCCAACCCAAGGGTAATGCTGTTGAAAAATTTACATCTACAAGTGCCGTTCCAAGGCATGGCCAGGTTTGAGCCATGAGTCCCTGAGAAAAAACCAAGGCCAAATTCAGACTCAAAAAAAATCGGAAAGAATTATTCATACGCAAAAATAGAAAAACACAGCTTACCATTTTGCCTCACAGCTGAGACATTCTGCCCCCTCGTTTGTTATTAAAATAACATCTCTTAATCGCATGGAAGAGGGTTTTTGTCCTTTAAAAGTTGCAAGGGCAAATCCGGTTTCCAACACCAAGACCATTCCATTGGCCAATTTTCCTCCTGAAAAAACAGGGAAAGAGGCAAATTCACGAAATCCGGTTAACCAGGCAGCACCGGAATAAAAGCCGGCTTTTATTCCGGTTGTATTTGTGAAGGCCTGTGGACTCTCCAGAATCTCGCTTAAACTCAATCCGGCTTTGCACCGCTCAATTTGACTTAAATGGAAATGGGTTAAGGCCTGCAATACCTCTTTTTCTTTTTCTGTTTTTACCCTGCTGAGAATAAATTGGATCCCATAAACATTCACGGCTAAATCCAATTGCAGGGTTCCTGTTGCGTCTGGCTCGCTGTGGTCTAAAATTTCCAAAAAGCCTTTGTGACCGGGAACGAAAATCGATAATTCTGAAACCACAGCTTCATTCTCAGTTCCAAAGTACTTTTGAAAAATTGCTTTTGAATTCTCTTTCCAATGAAAGAGACTATCGTTCTTTGCGCTGTTAAAGCCTGAAACAAATTGCATGCTTACTTTCCTGAGGCTGTCAAATTCACTTTCTTGAAATAAAACCTCATGAAAATCTAAAAAGGGGACCAAGAATTGACCATTAAATTTTAGTCTTAATATTTTCTCCTTTAAAGGAATCCATTCAGCAAAACTTTGTGCAAGCATCGCCGACCTTAAAATCAAATTTTCATCCCCTGGCGCATAATAATAAGTCACCAAACCTTTTATCTGTTTTTGCGATTTCAAAAAATCACCCTCAGTCGATTTGAGAATGATGGAATAACCTTTCCAAGCCCAATCATAAGGATGAGGTTCCTTAAAATGGTTAAATAAATTCTCTTTTAATAAAGCTGAAGGGCTTACACATTGTAACCGGTTTGTGTCTGTATTTTCCGGCCTTAAATAAACCACAGAGGATTGATTATCAATAATTTGCTCCATGCAAAACGATTTCCACTCTCTTGCATCCACCACAAAAGAAAAACTTTCTAAGGCATTGGGAAGCGCCCGAATTTCAGACCCCTGATTGTCAAATCCGCTTGGAAGAAATAAAAAGGTATTTGACTTTTTTCCTGACCAAGAAATCTCTTTCTCAGATAAAAGTAAAACCCCACCCGAACATCTTATACCTGTCAAGTAAAAAAAATCGGGATTTTCAGGACAATCACTTTCCTTGAAATTTGAGGCAGAAAAGAAAACCGCAAAAGCATTTTTGGGCAATTGCTGAATCAGGCTATCTCTATGTTCTTTAAATTGAAAAAGGCTCAAAGAATTTGATATTCCCTGAGCCTTAATATGTAAACTGATGAGGAGGCAGAAACCAACCCAACAACTCAGGATTTTCATCCCAATGATTTTCCGTTTTTCGCTAAGTCCTTTAAAACTGCTTCAATGCCATTTTTACTGATCGTGCGCATGGCAGATGTAGAAATGCGAACGTGAATCCAACGATTTTCAGATGGAACCCAAAGCTTTTTATACTGCAAATTGGGAAGAAATTTACGTCTCGTACGATTGTTAGCGTGAGAAACATTATTTCCCGAAATCGTCTTTTTACCTGTGATTGGACAAACCCGTGCCATGTTTTTTCTTAAAGGACTGCAAATATCCCAAAAGCGAACTAAAACTCCAAATTTCAAGCAAAAAACCTTTTCAATGAGTTTTCACACAGGTGGGAAAGCAAATTCAGGCACTTCTAAAGGGTTTTCCTACTTTTGCCCGATGAATGAGGAAATTCTGATTCTGGATTTTGGCAGCCAATATACACAGCTGATTGCCAGAAGAATACGAGAACAAAACGTATTTTGTGAAATCCAGCCCTTTTTTGCTCCGATCCAATGGAAACCCGAATTAAAAGGCATCATTTTGTCGGGCGGCCCTGCATCGGTTTATGAGGAAAATGCGCCAGGATTAGATTTTTCAACGATTTTCAATGGAATTCCGGTATTAGGCATTTGCTATGGAGCCCAACTTATGGCACACAATCTTGGCGGAAAGGTTGAAAATTCGCTCACCCGAGAATTTGGGCGAGCCCAATTAAATACAACTCAGCCTTCGCCTCTTTTTAAGGAGATTCCACAACTTTCTCAAGTTTGGATGAGCCACGGGGATACGATAACCCAATTGCCAACTGGTTTTGAAAGAATTGGAAGTACAGAAACGGTTGAAACCGCAGCTTTTCAAAATTTAGATAAAAATGTTTTTGCGCTGCAATTTCATCCCGAGGTCACCCATACCCTAGAAGGAGCGAAACTGTTTAAAAATTTCCTTTTCGAAATCTGTAAGATGAAAGGCGACTGGACGCCTCACGCTTTTGTTGAATCAACGGTCGCACAATTAAAAAATTCAATCGGTACCCAAAAAGTGGTGTGCGGTCTTTCGGGGGGGGTAGATTCGACTGTCGCTGCCATGCTCATTCATAAAGCTATCGGCGTTAATCAGCATTGTATTTTCGTTGACAATGGACTATTGCGTAAAAATGAATATGCAGAGGTGCTGGAACAATACAAATCCCTTGGATTAAATGTAAAAGGGGTAGATGCATCTGACCGTTTTTTAAATGAATTAAAAGGAAAAAGCGACCCTGAAGAAAAAAGGAAAATCATAGGTAGGGTTTTCGTTGAGGTTTTTCAGGAAGAAGCGAAAAAAATAAGTGGGGCCTCCTTTTTAGCGCAAGGCACCATTTACCCTGATGTCATTGAAAGTCTCTCTGTAAAAGGGCCATCGGCCACAATAAAATCTCACCACAACGTTGGGGGTTTACCTGAAAGTTTGCACCTGAAAGTTATTGAGCCTTTAAGAATGTTATTTAAAGATGAGGTGAGAAAAGTAGGTTTAGAAATCAAACTGGATTCTGCATTTATTGGCCGACATCCGTTTCCGGGCCCGGGTTTGGCCATTCGCATTATTAGCGACATTACCGTCGAAAAATTGCAGGTGCTGAAAGAGGTTGATCATATTTTTATTTCTGAATTGCGCGCCTGGAAATTATATGACAAAACATGGCAAGCCTTTGCCGTATTATTACCTGTTTCGTCTGTTGGCGTAATGGGGGATGTAAGAACGTATGAAAATGTGGTTGCACTGCGCGCAGTAACCAGTGTTGATGGCATGACCGCTGATTGGGCACCCCTGCCTTATGATTTTTTAGCTCATGTATCCAACCGAATCATTAACCATGTGAAGGGTGTGAATCGTGTTGTGTATGATATTTCAAGTAAACCCCCTGCAACAATAGAATGGGAATGATTCTTGTAGATTTACCACTTATTATCCTTCGAAAATTGAACATCCACTCGCTATTTTCCCTTATCAATAAGACAAAAAGGCTCTTTTTTTTGCTGTTTGTCCTTTCTGTTTCTATTCCTTTTAATGCTTTTTCACAGGATGAACTACCTGAAATCGAGAAAGCAAGGGATATGTTTAACCTTGGAAAAAAATATTTAAAGACTGAAAATTATAGGGATGCAGCCCTCACCTTCGAGATTTGTTTAGAAGAAAACCCTTTAAATAAAGTTACAACAGGTTGTATTTATTATGCCGGCATTGCCTGGCTAAAAGCAGGTGAAACAAGTAGAGGGAAGGCACATTTTAGCAAACTGATACAATACTATCCTTTAACTAAATATTCTGCAGAGGCCCGATATCATAAGGCCCTTATTTTAATTCAATCCGACGATAACACCTACCGTGAATTAGGGCTTGATATAATGCTGTTGTTAGCAGATGATGCACATGATGCCTCACTTAGAAAAAATG
>JAYSVQ010000235.1:0-5493 GCA_043718485.1 Bacteroidota bacterium | reverse complement strand
AGATTTTTTCTTTTCCCTCAGCTACATTTTTGCGACTTATGTTTTCTCGTATTGCGTGTATTCTTTATTCTCGGGGGGTTCATTTTCATCTATAGATTATTCAAATTTCGCCCTTTTTGGGTTAAACGTTTTACTAACCTTTATCACCTATCCCTTGATTTGGGTTTTCGAAAAAACTTTTAGAATGACTTCTGAATTAACCTACGTTGAATTGCTCGACACAAATCATCCTTTATTAAAAGAATTATTTAATCGTGCCCCGGGCACCTTTCACCATAGCTTACAGGTCGCTAATATTTCAGAAGCAGTTGTAAGACGAATCGGTGGAAATAGTTTACTGACCAAAGTGGGTGCGCTTTTTCATGATGTCGGCAAAATGGAAAACCCCCGTTATTTTGTAGAGAACCAAGCCGACCACCTGAACCCGCATGACAAAATTGACTTTGAGAAATCGACTCAAATTATTATCAAGCATGTGCAAGATGGAATCAAACTTGCACAACAACATAATTTACCGAGAGAAGTGATGGATTTTATTCGCACCCACCACGGCACCTCTCGCGTTGAGTTTTTCTTCAGGCGTTATTCTGCAGAGCATAAAGATGAAAAGGTAGATGAAAAGCAATTTCGCTATCCCGGGCCTTTGCCTTTTACCCGTGAAACCGCCGTGGTGATGATTGTAGATTCTATTGAAGCGGCATGCAGGGCCATGACCAGCCGTAGCCGCGAGGATATGCGCAATTTGATAGAGAAAATCATAGAGTATAAAATTTCTCTTCGGCAACTCGACCATGCCAACATTACCTTTAAGGACCTTCAAGACATAAAAACAGTTGTTTTAGAGCAACTTACTAATATTTACCACGAGCGAATCGCCTACCCTGAATAGGTTTATTGCAATCTTTTTAATGAATCATTAGATGGAAAAAAACACAATGGAACTGTACAACGCTTTATTGCAAGGCAATAAAAAGTTTGTAAAAGAAATGAATGCAAAAGACCCTGATTTCTTTTCGAAATTGGCGAATGGTCAGGCCCCTCCTACCCTTTGGATTGGTTGTTCAGATAGCAGGGTGCCGGCAAATGAAATCACAGATACCTTACCCGGTGAGATTTTTGTGCACCGTAATATTGCAAACATGGTCGTTCATACCGATATGAACATGCTGAGTGTGCTTGACTATGCCGTATCGGTGCTCGAAGTGCAGCATGTAATCGTTTGCGGGCATTATGGATGTGGAGGTATTTTAGCGGCTATGGGAACCCAAAGATTTGGGTTAATTGACAATTGGCTTCGCCATATTAAAGATGTCATTCGCATTCATTCCGAAACCCTGCACCTTGAACCTTCACAAGAATTGATGGCTAGAAAATTGGTTGAACTAAACGTACAGGAACAGGTAAACAATTTGGCACGCACCTCTATTATTCAACACGCATGGGAAACCAAAGGGGCGCCCTGGATTCATGGTTGGACCTATGATGTAGCCGATGGTGTGATAAAGGACCTGGAAATTAGTTGCAATCATTAATTGGCTTTTCTCAATTCCTGAAAAAAACGGGTTGGAAAATGAAGTCCGTCCTTAGGGCCAATCTGAATTGAGGGTTTAACTGAGACCTTCTCCATCGGCGTTTGGTTTTGAAGTGAAGGCGAATCGGGTAAATCATGTAGAAAAGGCTTGATTATGGCTCGAGATAAGCTTTTCAACTGAATGTCTTTTGGAATGATTTTTGTAGTTTAGAACCCTCAAACCCTTCTCAAAAAACACTGGTTCAGGATTTTATCATGCAAATAATTATTCAATTACATCCTCGCTTTTTATTCGCAGCACTCCTGACTTTTTTTTCACTTACGGGTTTTTCTGTACTTCATTCGCAGAGCGCCATAAAGTGGGAAAACACTGTTTTTGACTTTGGTGATATACGCCAAAATGATTCTGCTAAAACCACTTTTGTTTTTAAAAATATCACGAACAAACCCATCCGCTTACAAGATGTGAAAGCGGCCTGCGGTTGCACCACGCCTGAATGGTCAAAAGACGAAATTGCGCCCGGAAAAAACGGAGCTGTTTCTGCCAGCTATGGCACCCAACGCGTGGGTGAGTTTTCGAAAACCATTTCGGTTTTTGTTGAAGGCGCAGAAAAGCCGGAAGTGATTACCATTCGTGGAATCGTTTTTCCGAGAAATTCAGAAACCTTTGCCGAAGGACCCGAAGGTGAAATGTACCGGCAACAATTGCTCAGATTTAGATTTCAACATTCCTTTGTCTATTTAGATAAAGAGCTTGGCTTTTTGGATTCTGAATTACAATCCGGTGAATTTAAAAGGGTCGATTTCAATTTGGCAAATTATGGAACCCGCATTGTAAAATTCTTTCATGAACCTCAAGATAGTCAGGATGTAATTGTTGGATTCTCATTTACAGAATTGCGACCGGGTGAAGAAGGCCAGATTTCGGTGATTATGGATGGAAAAAAGTTTAATCAGCGCAGTTCAGGGCCGTTTGAAAGAATCGGGAAAGTAAAAACAGATTTAAGAGGCTCAGATGAAATTCTTGAGTTTACCGTTAAAGGTCAATACCGAAAAATAATATCGCCCCAGCAATTGTTGGATAGCCCTAGAATAATTTTTGAAAGTAAATCCATTAACCTTGGCAAAATAGCAGAAGGCGATTTCATTGAACATGAATTCCATTTTAAGAATGAGGGAAGAAGCACCCTCATCATAGAGGAAGTAATTTCAGATTGTGGATGCACCGCGGCTGCCTTTATGTCAAAAGAAATAGCTGCCGGCCAAAGCTCCTTCATAAAAATGACTTTTGACTCAAGAGGAAGACCGGGCATTCAGGAGAAAAAAATAACGGTAAGAACCAACGATGTGCACGATCCTGAGATTCTTTTGGAGTTCAAAGCCGAAGTTGAGGGCGACCCCTTCCATGAAAAAGCACCCAATCCCGCCGGAGAATAACCATTCGGCCTTGTATATTGACAATGTTAGGTTCATTTTGTCAGGTTTGGGTAAACAGGCATTAGATTTGCGCTTTAATTTTTTTCAAAGTTCTTTGAAAGCGATTTAGCTTTTCAACAGACCAAAAAATTGGGGCTGACCTTGGTTTTGACGGGATGTGTGAGGGCGTCGTAAGCATGCAGCGCGTTGGTGGAAGTGCGCTTAAAAGAAAATCACCAGGCTATAAATGCCAACAATTCTTTTGCTATCGCTGCCTAATTAGATTAGCCAGTTAGCCGTCTCTCGGAGTGTTTACCTGTCGGTGCTTCTATGGGACGTATCGTTCAGACAGGTACGGGTTATGACCGCCTCTAAATAACCCAAGAAACTGAGGCTTTTCGCTAAGGCAACCCCTGTCGGCCGGGGGCCTGTGTGAGAGTCAATAGACCGAATAAGCATGTAGAAAGCTGCGTTGCTACTTTCTCCGGACGCGGGTTCGATTCCCGCCAGCTCCACTTTTTTACTTTGTAACAGCCTGAAAATTTTAATTTTCAGGCTGTTTGCGTTTTTTTCAGGAACACCAAAAGGGACTGTCGCGATTGGGTACAATTAAGATGATATAAGGAAATTAAAGCAGAAAATCGGGTGGCTGATATTGCCTGCCCTTAAGTGAAAACAAGTCGAAATTAAATGAGGTTTGATGGTGAATGATTGTTTTCGCCAATTGACAATAAAAAAGCTACCAATCGAATATGATTTTACCGAAATTGCCATGAATAGAACTTTATGAGTAACGATTTGATTCCCCCATCATCCAATATTATTTTTTACACAAGCCCTCAGGGCAATGTGAGGGTAGAAGTGCTTTTCAGTGACGATACATTCTGGTTAAGCCAAAAGCGGCTGGGGGAACTCTTTGGAGTAGATGTGCGCACAGTTAACGAGCATTTGCAAGGTATTTATAAGTCGGGAGAATTATTAAGGGCCTCAACTATCCGGAAATTCCGGATAGTTCAAAAAGAGGGTCATCGAAACATTTCCCGTGAAGTTGATTTCTACAATCTCGATGCTACAATTGCTGTGGGTTATCGGGTCAATTCCACTCAAGCAACTCATTTCCGCATATGGGCAACCCAAACGCTTAGAGAATTCATCATTAAAGGATTTGTTCTGGATGATGAAAGACTAAAGCAAGGCAAGCACTTTGGAAAAGATTATTTTGATGAATTACTCGAACGGATTCGGGAAATTCGGACAAGTGAACGGAGATTTTATCAAAAGATAACAGACATTTATGCGCTTGCTTCCGATTACACTTCAAGTGCAGAAATTACAAGAGAATTTTTCGCTTCGGTTCAGAACAAAATGCATTGGGCAATCACAGGAAAAACCGCAGCCGAAATTATTTACACAGAAGCAGACGCGACAAAACTTTTCATGGGTTTGAAAACCTGGAAGTATTCGCCGGAAGGGAAAATCCTGAAATCGGATGTGACAGTAGCTAAAAATTATCTGAATGAATTCCACATTCAGGAATTGAACCGAATCGTTTCTGCTTACCTCGACCTAGCGGAAAACAATGCAAAGCGCGGAATTGTGATGCGAATGAACGACTGGGTCGGTTTTCTGAATAGTTTTCTTGAACTCTCGCGGTACCCGATTTTGAAAGAAAAAGGTAAAGTGAAAATGTTGGAAGCAAAACTTAAGGCAGAAACTGAATTTGAAAAATTTCGCTTAATTCAGGACAAAACATATGAATCTGATTTTGACAAGGAGGTCAAAAAATTTCTAGAACAATCAGGTGCGGAACAATTTACCGATAGTAAAAATAAAGGTCGAAAGAAACCTGAAAATCAAAAAAATAAGGATTAACTAAAAATTAGTCAAATAATCCTTTCATGCAATTCTTTTATAATTATTAAACTTTTCAAGATTGAAAAAGCATTCAGTTTAAGCAAAATCAGCTCAAGTCTTTTCTTTCAATTTATTAGTGAAAAGGCTTTCAATATTGGCATAAAACCCTAATCCAAAGAAATAATCAGGCCCTCTTCTGCGAAGTTAAATCCGGCTCGCCTTACTTCAATTTTTTCGGGACTGTCGTTTAAAATCAAAGGATTGGTATGGTTAAAATGGATAAAGTAAATTTTTTGCTTTTCTACTGCGGCTAAAGATGAAAAGCGCTGCATGCTTTCTTCGATAAAGGGGTGGGGAACTTCACGCATATCGCGATTGGGTAATTCCCCGGCTTTAAAAAAAGTGCCATCGAGAAAAGCAAAATCAACAGTTTGAATAAGGGAATCAATATTTCGTTCCCACTTTTCCCATTTATCAATGTCGGGAATAAACAGAATTTTTTTCTGATTTATTTTGAAAACAAAACCGGCGGTTTCTGAAAATTCATCACGATGGGGAACCAAAAAAGGTTGGACAGAAAATTCCGGATTCAATGCCGTAAGGCTATCTGATTGTAGCGAAAAAAGTTTTATGTTTTGTAAGGAAACAAGCTGGCTCCAGGGTCCATTTGCTGTTAGGAATGCATTCATTTT
>JAYSVQ010000234.1:0-5494 GCA_043718485.1 Bacteroidota bacterium | reverse complement strand
TTGTAATTGGAGGAGGTTTGATTGGTATCGAGATGGTTGAAATGTTTCTTTCTCGAAACATTCCCGTTACTTTTTTGGTAAGAGAAAATAGTTTCTGGAACAGAGTCATGCCTCCGGAAGAGTCGGCAATGATTAACAACCATATTCTGGAGCATCACGTTGATTTGCGATTGAGTACCGAGGTAAATAAAATTATAGGCAATGCCCAAGGTCATGTGCAAGCGGTTGAATGCACAAACGGTGAAATTATTGAATGTGATTTTGTTGGGCTTACAATGGGTGTTCACCCAAATATTTCTTTTCTTGAAAACGGACCCATTGAAACTCGAAAAGGAATTTTGGTAAACGAATTTTTTGAAACGAATGTGCCCAATGTTTTTGCGATTGGAGATTGTGCTGAAATGAAAAACCCTCCTTCTGCTCGATCGGCAATTGAGCAAGTGTGGTACACCGGAAAATTGCATGGGCTTGCCTTAGCGCAAAACATAACGGAAAGAGCCATGCCTTATAATCCGCCACCGTGGCATAATGCGGCTAAATTTTTTGATTTGGAGTGGCAGGTTTATGGAGATATTTCAGTGGAATGGCCCGAGTCTGTGCGTAGTTTTTTCTGGCAAGACGAAAGTAAGAAAAAAGCCATTCGCATTTTGTATACTAGTGCCAGTGGAGTGGTGATTGGAATCAACGTGATGGGCATTCGGTTTCGACACAAAATCTGTGAAATGTGGCTGTCGGGCCATAAAACGATTGAATATGTTTTGGCCCATTTGAAGGCCGCCAATTTTGATCCTGAGTTTTTTTCTCGTCACGAGATTGAGATTGCAAACCAATGGAATCAACAGAATCCAGATAAAAAAGTAGAAGTGAAGAGTAAAAGCAGATTGAAAAACATCATTTTTGGAGAATGACACAGGCAAGAGACATTTCCCTTTCATTGAGCCCTGATACAAAATTGAAACCCATTCAAATGATGGGAATGCTTTGTATTGCCGGAGGCTTACTTTCTCTTTTAGTGGCTTTTGCCGGAAAAACATCTTTGTTTTCTGTTGTATGCCTAGGTATTGGATGTTTCGTAAGTGGCGCTATTGTGCTTGCTCAACAAAAGGGCAGTTTCAAATCTAAAGCAAGCTTGTTATTCGCAGCCGGAATTCTTTTGCTGCTATGTTTTTATTTTTTTTCTACGGCATTCGATTTAGAAATCTTAGGCTTTCTTTTTCTCATTTTATTGCCCATCGGGATTGTTGGATTTTTTACAAGTAAGTTTTTAGCTCGTCCACCTGGAATTCAAAACAATGGAATATATCAATTAGACCTTACACGGCCATTAGGCCCAACAGCCTGGCTTTTGGGCTTAGTGATGACGGGATTTTATGTTTTGTTGTATTGGTTTCCCCATACGTTGCACGGTTTGATAGCTGCAACTGATTTTGTGTATCAATGGTTTTTTCCGGGAAAGACCACCCTTACTTTACAAGCAGACGGCAGCTATGCCTATAACCAATGGTTCATGTATGGGCTGTTTTATACAATTGCCGTTTTGGCAATGGGCATTCGCTTTATAATAAAATATAGACATGTTAGGTATCAAGTTATAAGAACCCTTTCGGTGATGTTTTTTCAGCTCGTCGCTGCCTTCTTGTTGCCCAATATTTTAGAGCAACTCAATTCCACCCAACATGGCGATTTCGCTATAAAAACCCACTATTTCAGCTATTTTTGGCCTTTAGACTATGATGCCCTTTTTCCAGATAATCTTTCCAACCTTTGGGCAAGTGGAGGCTTCGGAAAATTTATTTTTTGGTGGGGCTTATTTGGATCATTTATCGCAGTTCCCGTTCTCACCTATTTTTACGGAAAGCGTTGGTATTGTTCTTGGGTTTGTGGTTGTGGTGGATTAGCCGAAACCGCGGGCGACCCTTTTCGTCAACTCAGCGATAAATCACTAAAAGCATGGAAGCTAGAGCGCATACTCATTCATAGTGTTTTAGCTTTCATCATTTTAGTAACGATTTTATTATTGTTGCTGAACCCAATGAAAAATGCTTTTGGATTTTCTATTCCGCCTGAAGGTTTCATTTATACACTAAAAGGATGGTATGGATTTTTTGTTGGGAGTATTTTTGCAGGGGTAATCGGCACCGGGTTTTATCCTATTTTAGGTTCTAGAGTATGGTGCAGATTTGGTTGCCCTCAGGCGGCAATTTTGGGAATTTTTCAAAAATATTTTTCTCGATTTAGAATTACCACAAACGGGAGTCAATGTATTTCCTGCGGAAATTGCTCAACCTATTGTGAAATGGGAATTGACGTAAAGTGGTATGCGCAAAGGGGGCAAGATATAGTGCGTGCCTCTTGCGTGGGTTGTGGCGTTTGTTCTGCAGTTTGCCCCAGAGGGGTTTTAAAATTAGAAAATGGACCCGCGTCCAAAAAGAATCTGTAGACGAGCGGAATAATAAAATTAATTTCTTTTGAAGTCCTAACTTGCATTTCAATTGAAATGACTAAAGTATTTGTCATAATTCCTGCATTAAATGAAGCCCTATCAATCGGGAAAGTCATTGGCGATATTCCACGTGAATGGGTTTCTGAAATTGTTGTTGTAGATAATGGCTCAACAGATGAAACGCCTCAATTGGCGCGAGCCGCAGGGGCAACGGTTTTAACTCAAAATGAAAAAGGCTATGGTGCAGCCTGCTTGCTTGGAATTGAATATGTAACTCAAAAAAACCCCGAGGTTTTAGTTTTTTTGGATGGAGATTATTCTGATTATCCTGAAGATATGGTTCTGCTTTTGAGGGAAATGGTAGCGAAGAATGCCGATTTGGTGATTGGTTCGAGGGTGTTAGGCCAAAGAGAGAAGGGTTCTCTTACTCCCCAGCAAATTTTTGGCAACTGGTTAGCCACAACCTTGCTTAAGATTATTTATGGACAGAAATTTACAGACTTAGGTCCTTTCAGGGCAATTCGCTTTGAAAAACTTTTGGCCATGGAGATGAAAGACAGAAATTATGGATGGACGGTTGAGATGCAGATTAAAGCTGCGAAGAACAAGTTTGTCTGTGCAGAAGTTCCGGTTCGGTATCGAAATCGAATTGGTAAGTCCAAAGTTTCAGGTACGGTGAAAGGTTCTATTATGGCCGGTTATAAAATATTGTTAACCTTGTTTCGCTATCTGTGAGATGATTGAAATTCTGGGATATTGTGTTGAAGTTGTTTTTTTGTTTGCCACACTCATGGTTTGTCTGTTTAGTGTCGGCCAGTTGAATCTTTCTTTTTTCTATATTAAGTCGCTCAGATCGAAACCAAAATTGAATCAGAATATTCTGATCACAAATTTGCCCTACGTTACTGTACAATTGCCTGTTTACAACGAGCGGTATGTAGTCGAGCGACTCATCGACGCGGTTTCCGAATTTGATTATCCCAAAGACAAACTAGAAATTCAGGTGTTAGACGATTCAGATGATGATTCGGTAGATTTGATTTCTGCAAAAGTTAAATATTGGCAACAAAGGGGGCTAAACATTGCGCACATTACCCGGGCAGATCGAAATGGATTTAAAGCAGGCGCTTTACGAGATGGAATGCGCCAAGCTAAAGGGGAATTTTTTGCCATTTTCGATGCCGATTTTCTTCCCAAACCCGACTTTTTGATGAAAATCATTCCTTATTTCGAAAATGAAAAGGTAGGCATGGTTCAATCTAGGTGGGGCCACTTAAATGAAAATTTTTCTCTTCTCACCCGAATGCAAGCATATGCACTTGATGCACATTTTACCGTTGAGCAAAAAGGCCGAAATGCGTCTGGAATGTTTATGAATTTTAATGGTACATGTGGTGTCTGGCGAAAGCATGCCATTGTAGAAGCCGGAGGCTGGCAACCTGATACCTTGACCGAAGACTTAGATTTGAGTTATCGAAGCCAGCTGAAGGGTTGGGAGTTTATATATTTAGAGAATATATTTACCCCGGGTGAATTGCCTGTAACCATGTCAGCGGTGAAATCTCAGCAGTTTAGGTGGATGAAAGGGCCCGCTGAGGTTGCCCGCAAAAATTTTTCAGCTATTTATCATGCTAAAATTGGGGTGTTGCGGAAATTTCATGCGGCAATTCATCTTCTCAATAGTTCAGTTTTTATTTGGGTTTTACTCTCGGGGCTCTCAAGTTTAGCTTATACTTTTTTTATCAGCCTGGGTTGGAAGAGCATGCTACCTATGAGCCTATCTCAAGTTTCATTATTAAGTTTATGTAGCCTGGTTTTATTTTTTGTATTGTCCCGAATTAAATCAAGTACCCAAAAGGGTGTAAAGGGAATTTTAGGAAGTATCTTTCGATTTCCGCTGTTTTTATGCTTTGTGATGGGTATTTCTTTGCACAATGCGATTGCCGCATTAGAGGGTTGGTTTGGAAAAAAATCCTCTTTTATTCGCACACCCAAATTTGGAATTGTTGGAACAAAAGGAAATTGGAAGTACAATGTTTATAATCTAAAGAAAATTCATTGGTTGACCTGGGCGGAAGGATTTCTATCTGTATTATTTGGTTTAATTTTAGTCATTGATTTCAAGCTTCCTTACTACCCAAATTTGATTTATCATTTCATATTGGCTTTGGGATTTGGTGTTGTTTTTTTTCTATCTATAAAGCATAGTATTGTTAGCCGATAAGAGAAAACAAATTGAAACCTTTCTATTTGGCGTTTGCCTTGTTGCCTTTATTTATGGTTTTCCACGAGACGACCATTCAGGAGTAGTTTTTTTTCTTCTGCCCTCCCTTTGTTTTGTTTCCTTTCATTTATTTTATTTCAGAATATTAATTCATGATTCGGGAGAGGACAACAAGATTTATTTCATTTCCTTTTTAATTAGAATTGCGCTTATTTTTTCTGTTCCCGGTTTTTCGGATGATTTTTACCGCTTTTTATGGGACGGATATCTTTCTATAAGTCAAATTTCGCCCTATCTGGGTTCCCCTCAGACGCTTGTAAATGAGCATATCGTTCAGATGAATTCTTTTCAAGCCTTGCTATTTGAAAAGATGAATTCGTCTGCCTATCCCACTGTTTATCCTCCCTTATTGCAAGGTTTTTTTGCGTGTGCAGCTGCAATCTGTCAGGGCAATGCAACATTGGGTGTTTTTATTTTGAAGGGGATAATTGTTTTGGCTGAGATTCTCACTTTGTTTTTTGTAAAAGGCATTCTTTGGGAAAAGAGAAAACCGGCCTGGTGGATTTTAGTGTATGCGTTTAGTCCGCTGGTTTTGTTTGAATTGACGGGCAATTTGCATTTTGAGGCAATCATGATGGTTGGATTAGCCGGATGGATTTTTTTTCTCGATAAAGAGAAGTGGCTCCTTGCAGGGATTTTTTTGGGAATCGCCATGTCCGCAAAATTGTTTCCCTTGGTTTTTATTCCTCTGATGTGGAATCGAATTTCTTTTTCGAAAGCTGTTTTTACAGGCGGTGTGGCCATAATTATTTTGCTCTCTGGTTTTT
>JAYSVQ010000233.1:0-1924 GCA_043718485.1 Bacteroidota bacterium | reverse complement strand
TTTAATCTCCTCGATTTTGTACAGCTCCTTATCCTGCAAATCCATTTTACCTTTCCATTGAATTTGAATTTCTTTATTATCGAAAATCGAAAACGAATTTCTATTCAGGTTTACCAAATTGGATTTGAGTTCTCCCCTCCAATCTGATACGAGACCGGTCCATTCTGAGCTTAAATCACTTTGAAGGCCTGAAAATTCAGCAAAGTAATCGTCAACGGAATCTTGATAGAAAATGTGGCCGTTCCTAATTTTCACTTCCTCGAGATTAAAAACAAGGGGTGAAGCGGTAGTATCAGAGGTTTGCACATCGAATATGCCATCGAAATTCCAAACCCCTTCTTTGTTTTTTTCAAGTAACAATTCCGGCTCAATTAAATACAGCGCTTTTACATGATAATTCCCCTCGATAACAGAAAAGAAATCCATTTTGAATTGCAAGTCTTTTACTTTGAGAAAGTCATGCGCGTTCTTATTTAAAGGTGAATTCAATCCAATATTTTTAAACCTCACGGTTACGTTCGGCCAATGGCGAAGAAAGGAAACGCTGCTCCCTTCATAAGAAATTTTACTTGCCGTAATTCTTTCGAGTTGGCTTACTGCTATTCTATGCAGGTCTTTTTCAAAAACGAATCCCATCAAGACAAGGAAAACCAAGCTAGCTGCACCTAAGGCCAAAAGGCCGAGAATCAATTTTAAACCCCGTTTCATGAATGGACTGGTAAAAACCGAACGAAATAACCCTAAATTAATTTTAGATTCTCCTGATTATCAGTTTCTTTTATACCACCTGTCCTTTACAAAGGACGAAACACAATGGTTGGCAAGCATGAAAAAGTCTATTCATATTCGCTTTGAAGGCAAGGTTCAAAAGGTAGGATTCAGAAATTCCTGCAAGATGATTGCGACAAATTTGGGAATAAAAGGCAGCGCAATTAACCTTAAAACAGGTGGAGTTGAATTGTCTGCGTGGGGAGAGGCAGAGGCATTAAAAAAAATGGTAGAGGAATTAAGATTGCGGTTTTCCATTTCAGATGAATTCGAATTACCTGCCTTGGGCGATTGCAAAGAGCAAGAATTCAGGACAGGGTAAAATTAGGTTGATGAAAGTTGCCCAATTGCATTTCAATATCCCCGAAAGATTTAGATGGGAAAGCCTCAGCTCGGTTTCATTACCTATTTATCTTTTACTGCGGCCAAGGGTAATCATTGGTTTGTTTCCAGGCCATAACCATTCCGACCATGTGGCTGTAACTTTTAATGCCTCCCTCGACACCCATAGCCTGAAGATACACATCGTAAAAAGCGCTTTGAAAATCTGGAAACCAAGGCGGAAACTGAGCCCGAATTTCTTTTCGCTTAACTAAAACTGAATAAACTTCATCATCAACAAAAGCTTTAATCTGAATCTTTGGTGATACCCTTTTTAGATCAAAACGTAAATACTCTAAATACTCAAACAAAGCTGACCTGCGTAATGGATAATAATCCGATTTCATGCACACTTCCCAAGCGATAAAATTAGCATCTGCCTCATTTGCAAAGCCACAAGCATGAGCCAGTTCATGAAAATAAGTAAAGGGCAATTCAGAAACATCAAGTGCCGCTTCAACATAGGCTTCACCAAAAAAGGGAATATAAATTCCTGAACAGGATAAGCGATACAAAATGCCATCAGGAAATAATACCCTAGCATGGGGTTTTCCGGCAAATGGAAAGCCCAAACTCTTCAGTCCTGATTTCATTTGGCCTGCAGCATGCTCGCTTAGCCAAGACGATTGTTGAGGTTGAGAATTTAGCTGTAAATCAGATTCTGAATTTCTATCCTTTTCTCTTTCCCAAGTTTCCACAATTTGGGTATTCGCCCAACAAATTTCTGCTTCTAATACATCCTGATTGGGCGTTGGAAATTGAATCTGCAAACTTT
>JAYSVQ010000232.1:0-1926 GCA_043718485.1 Bacteroidota bacterium | reverse complement strand
AAAGAGTATTATAATGGAAAAATAGGAAAGGTAGTTTCATTGACGGAGGAAGGAGTATTGGTAAGAGGTTCGGGAGATAATTTTGAGATTAGCGTTTCTATTGATGAGTGGACCAATAGTCGATATTCATTAAACGAAAAAACCAAAACCCTTGAGGAAGAGGTAATCGGAACCTTTCGTCAAATTCCATTGAAGTTGGCTTGGGCCGTTACGATTCATAAAAGTCAGGGCCTAACTTTTGACCGTGTGGTGATTGATGCCGGCGCATCCTTTACGCATGGCCAAGTGTATGTCGCATTAAGCCGATGTAAAACGTTGGAAGGAATTGTGCTCACCTCACCCATTCAGCCTTCGAGCATCTATACCGATTCGGGAATCGCCCGGTTTAACCAAGATATTTCAGATGCCATTCCGGATCCTTTGGCCCTGCAATCTGCCAAGCGAGAACATCAGGAAGAAACCTTGGTTGATTTATTCGATTTCAAAACGGTAGAGCGTTTTTTGAAATCAATTGTAAAATTTTTAGAAGAAAACGAAGGTTCGATTCAATCGGATGCACATCCAACCTTGTTGCAAATGGAACTTGAATTTAAAAATAGTATTTTTGAAATCGGAGCTAAGTTTAGAAGTCAACTAAATGGTTTGTTTGCAACAAACCTATTGCCTGAAGAGAATGCTGAATTGCAAGAAAGAGTAAAGAAAGCGGCTTCTTGGTTTTCTGATAAAATAAAAACCATCTTCTCTGATTCGTTTTCGAAAATTTCAATTCTTACGGATAACAAAGAAATCCGTAAACAAGCAAATTCGTTGATGGAGAACTTTGAAAAAGAAATTTTCATGAAGCGAGCTTGCTTTGAAGCTTGCAGCAACCGATTTTCTACGCTTTCAAGCCAACAGGCAAAATCAAATGCAGAACTGGATTTTAAATCCGCACGCAAAGAGGAGGATAAGCCAAAGAGAAAAGAAAATGCCTCCGGAAAACATCCTGAATTAAATTTGAGCCTCATGTTTCTTAGGGACGAGTTGGCAAATGAATTCAATGTTGAATCCTACTTTGTGTTGAATTTGAAAAGCATCGCGGCACTTGCAGATGCGCTGCCGCTTACAAAAAAGGAATTAAAAAAGGTACATGGAATTGGGGCGAAGAAAATCTCCCGATTTGGAGATCGAATTCTGAAGGTGATTCATACCTACTGTGAGGAGAATGGAATTTCAACAGATTATGAAGAATCTGAAAAAGAATATACAGTAGAGAAAAAGACTAAGAAACCAAAAAAGGGAGATAGCAATAAGCTCAGCTTTGATTTGTATAGCCAGTTGAAATCCATCGAGAAAGTAGCCAAGGAACGAAACCTTGCCCAATCGACCATTGCCGGGCATCTTTCCATTTTTGTGGAAAGCGGAGAACTTTCCGTTGATGATTTTTTAGACTCGGAGAAAATAGCCCTTCTGGACAAAATCTATTCCGAAAGCCCCGAAATTTCAAAATCTGAAATTATTCGGGATCATGGCGACAAACTAAGTTATGCAGACCTTCGGTTTTATTTTGCAACGAAGATTGCTTCTGAATTGTAGTCTGTTTATTTCTGCGATTTCTTTGGAGTGATTCGCTTTGCTAAATCCTTAAATAGCGAAACTCGTTTATTGACCCGTTTTTATTTCCCTTTAATTTGAGTTGTTTTAAAACTCTTATATTGGGATAGAAAACATGGTCAATATGAAAAATTTAGGTATCGAAATTAAATGGACCATGATTATTCTAGCCACGATGTTGGCTTGGATGCTAATGGAAAATCTCGCAGGTTTTCATTCCAATTACATACACTTGCATCCCATCGTTACCAATTTAATTTTAATTCCACTGATTGCAGTAGATGTCTTTGCGCTCCTCGATAAACGAAAGAATTTTTATCAAGGTTACATGAC
>JAYSVQ010000231.1:0-5507 GCA_043718485.1 Bacteroidota bacterium | reverse complement strand
CAAGGGCCTCAATTCGGGTTATGGTTAAAGTATCGCGCGTTAGCGGACAAGGGCCATTGTTGATCACCCATTCCAGGACTGTTGCACCTGTTGCAATTCCTGTTAATGGACTATTGGGGTCGTTTAAACCTAAGACCACACCCGTACCTGACAAAACCAACCAATTGCCGGTTCCGGAATAACTAGAAGCAGCGCCTAAATTTGTGGAGGGCTGAAAAATGGTTTGATCAGGCCCGGCGTCTGCTGTTGAAGGGAAAAAAAACTGAAAAGAAACATAATCTGAATCCTGACACAAGCCATCACTTACAGTCCATTTTAGCCGAACAACACCTTGGCCAGGTGCCCTAAATTGACTGGCGTAAAAGCTTGAATCCGAAAACCACCCATTGCCTGAATCCAAAACCCAAATTGCCGTTTCGCCTACATTAGGTTGATTTGCGCTTAGAAATAAATCAGAATCGCAAAGTGAAGTGTCATTGCCGGCTAATGCCACTGCTGTACCTGCCCTGAAAATTTCCATCGTATCTGAATCTATACAGGCTCCATTTTGAACCGTCCATGCTATTTGATTTAAACCAAAAGCTAAATTATCGACTTGGGTATTGGTTAAGGTATCATCAATGAAATTTCCAAGACCACTTACAATAGACCATAAACCATTTGCATTGTAAATCGGTACTGCTTGCAGGGGAAATAATTTTCCGCAGCCAGAAGTGTCTTTTCCGGCAAATGCCGTAACCATAGTATCTACCTGAACATAAAAGGTATCTAAGCTTAGGCAAAGTCCATTTAATATTTCCCAATTAAAAGTATGTAAACCGGGCAGTAGACCATAAACAGCTGTGTAGTGAGAAGCTGTATTTGTTATAGTTGCGGTAGTTGGGCTTTGGGTCCACATTCCGGTGCCATTTAATACCGAATCAGCCCAAAGGTAAAAGGAGTCAGAACACAAAGCAGCATTGTTCAATAAAATATTGGCAGGCTGCGGATTAAAAATAGTAAGCGTTAGCGTGTCAGAAAAGGAGCAAGGCCCAGAGCTATTTCCATACACAAAACGGTTTATACCTTGGGGTAAACTGTCAACCAATGTAGTTGCATTTGAAGGAGTAGCCATTATTCCCCCGCCCGCAAAAATGTTCCATATGCCTGAACCTGTCGCAGATAAAACCCAATTTGTATCGCAAAGCGATGTGTCGTTTGCAACCTGAACCGGAGAATATCTCGAGTCAATATTTACATAATCGGTATCGGTGCAATTGAGATTTGAAACCACCCACAATAAATTGCTTATGCCTTGGGGGAAGTTGGTGGCCAAAGTAGTTGGATTGGCTGGACTGGAAAAACTCACGGTAGAAGTAGGGTCAATCCATACACCATTTGCAGCAGATGCAGAATTGGCATTCAGCACTACGCTATCTACGCAAACAATGGTGTCATTCCCGGCAAATGGATAAAGTGGGCCAAAACATGCAATATTTACCGTGTCTTTTGCATTACAGAATTGATTGGAAACCGACCAAACCAAGTTATAATTTCCAAGTCCGGTATTGGTGGTGTTTGAGGTAGGCGAGGTTGCACTGCTGGCCGAAATTCCGGGGGTTAAAATAGACCATAAGCCTGAATAACCTAGGGATAATGAATTTGCGTTCATCGTGCAAAAGGTGTCGCAGATGATTTGATTGGGCCCCGCATTGGCATAAGGCAAGGTATCTATTGTGATCAAAATGCTATCAGCGGCGCTACAATTCAATAAAGAAATTGGGTCAGTCGCTACCATGGTGAATTGAGTCGGCACATTTGGAAAAGCAAGCGGGGATGAAATCGTGCCATTGGTTAAAAACATTGCATTTGTCCAAGTATAGGTCCAGGCAGGAATTCCAGGACCAACGATTTGGATTGTATCTCCAATACACAAATGGGTGTCTGCAGGTAAGGTAAATAGGGGTGCATTATAAACCGTAACATTAACAGAATCAGATGCAACACATCCCATAAAATTGCTGCCTCTTACCTCAAAGCCAAATGCAGTTTGGGCACTCATGGGTGGTGTGAAGGTAGGATTATCGCAATTCGAGCAATTTAAATTTGTAAAGGGTGACCAATTATAAGAGGAGGTAAAAAAACCACCTGTGCTTAATAGGCCAAGGGTATCATTTCTGCAAAGTGAGGTATCTACCCCTGCTTGAATAAAATCAATACATACCTTTTGCAAGGCGGGAATCACCCCGGCAGAACCGGCAAATCCCCAATACACGTTTGGATTTCCCAGAAAAACATTGGCGATGATATTGTTATTCCATAAAAACTTGGGAATGGAATCAATTTCGACCGTTAATATTTGACTTATAGGTTCCCAATTAATATGAATTTCATGGCAAATAAAATTATTGGTATTCGCTCCCGCACCTAAAGTTTGTAATGGGCCTTGACTGCAAACAGCCAGATTTCCATTTGTATGAATAGAAACATGATGAAAGCCAATTTCACATAGCGGTGCATTAGATTCTAAATCAAGCTCAATAGCAAGGTCTTGTGTTCCCACACTTGGCACATATCCTAAACTTGAACCTGAAGTTAACGGTGCGGCTGTTCCGGCATTTTGAAAATGAAATGCCATTCCATCTCCAATACCCGGCGTAAAGTCAGGGCCGATTCGAAATGAAATTCTTTTATCAAATGGTTGATTTAAATTGATAGGGGTTGGATACCAAACCCCTCCGGTTGCACCCGCAGTTTGGGGCGTTACAATGTGACAACCCGGGTTCAGGCCATCACTACCTGCCAATCCTGTATATATTAAACTCTGAGAAAAAAGGGCAAAAGGAATAGTGAGCAGGTAAATCATCCCTGCCAAATATTTGACTACTCCATTATTTTCCATCCCTTTTCTATTACGCTAATCCCAAGCGTATTGAACCTTAATTTCCCCAAACCTGTCAGAAATTTAAGGAAATAGTTGAAACCAGCACCATATTTTTCATACTTCTTACCCTTTTAAACTTTGTTTTAAGAATTAATTCTCTTTTGAAGAAAACACGAATACGTGTATTCAGGTAAGGTTTTACGGGTTTAAAGGTATAACCTGAAGTATTTTGGCTTAAAAGAGGCTTAATTTTTTTATCACACGTCCTTGGCTGGATTCGAGCGATAACCAATAAATACCCATCGGAAATGCCTCAACATCGAGTTTAGTAAGTTGTTTTTCTGATTCAGGTATTGCTATCGAATAAATAACCCGGCCTAAATCGTCTATTAAAATCAAGGTTTCAAATGATGAAAAATTGGGCATTTCAATCCAAATAAATTCACTTGCGGGATTTGGATACACCTTAACTAAATCAGCCCATTCAGAAGGGTGAATAAAAACCTGAGGGTAACTAAACGGAGCCGAGGTGGAACTGCATCCATTATTGTCTGTAACCGTTACACTGTAAACGCCAGGTGAGGTTGCCGAATAAACGGAATCGTTTTGGCCTGCAATTGGAGAACCTGCCAAATTCCATTGATAGCCTAAATTGCCGCCCGGTGTCGAAAGCATATTTCCTAATTGCGTGACCAATGGGCTTGCGGGTGGACTCAGCACCGTGACATAGCCTGTCTGTACAAATGTATTCGAACCTGCACTATTGGTTGCGACCAAAGTAACGTCATACACGCCTGGGGTTGAATAGGCAACACTTGGATTTTGGCTGGTCGATGAACCCGGATTTCCGCCGGCAAATGTCCATTGCCAACTTGTGGGTGCAAATTGAGAATTATCATTAAAATTCACCGTAAGGGTTGGGCAACCGCGCACAAGGTCAGCCGAAAATGCTGCCACAGGCGGGGTGGGAACATTGCTGCAAGTGCCATTTACGGCAATATCATCAATGAAAATGTTGTTTCCATAATCATTCACACTTTCAAATTTGATTCGAAGGTTTGACAAATTGTCGTAAGCACCCAAACTAATATTCGCACAGGTAGTGCACCAATCTCCGCTCGTCGCGGGAACAAAGTCTGCAGTGGTATTTGAATTGGTGGAAAGATTGCTGCCGCCTCTTGCCCAAAGCCGAATCGGAAAAGTGGTTCCTCCATTCGTTGACAAATAAACGACAAGTGAATCTGTAGAATTGTTGTCGTACCGGCGATATGCGTATTTGAAATTAAGGTTACAATTTGTCCATCCCAAGGTATTAAATGTAGGAGAAGCGATTACGTCTTTTTGCCCTAAAGTTGTGTAATTGTATAAATCAATACCTGCGGCCTTGGTGCCGGGGGCGTTGCCTCCAACCGGGTAAATGGCCCAAAGTCCGACAAAATTTGGATTGCCTGAATTGTCCGGGTCTTGAACGGACCAACCGGGTGCAGTTGTGGGCGTCTCCTCAAAATCAGTTCCTATAATTTTTCCTGTTCCTCCCATTCCCACAATTACAACATTGGTTTGAGTTGTTGAATTCGTGCCAAAAGAATTGGTTACGGTTAAGGTTACGCTGAACATGCCCGGAGAGGCAAAAACCACAGAAGGGTTTTGGATTGAAGAGGTGCTGGGCGTTCCTCCCTGAAAAGCCCATGACCATCCGGTTGGCGTATTTGTTGAATTATCTGTAAAATTTACGGTACCCCCGGGACAAACCGACGCAGGCGAAAGGGAAAAAGCAGCAGAGGGTGCGTTTCCACTTCCAACCGCATTGCACACTGTGCTCGTGCCTAAAGAGGAACGTCGGGGGCTGTTTTGCAAAACGGTTAGCATGCGGGTTTTCTGGCAGCCGGTAAAAATGTTCATGCACAAATCGTCTGAATAATCCATGTAATTTTGCACCATGTCTAAAGACCCGCAAGAGGCATGCGTAGTGGCACAGCCATAATTTGCAGCATCTGAAGGTGGGGTGTCTGTACAATAATCATCTACACTACAACCTCCATCGCCCCAAATATGACGAAGGCCCAACCAATGTCCGATTTCATGCGTTGCCGTTCTGCCTTTATGGTAAGGCGCTTGTGCGCTTCCATTCCTGCCTAAGGAAGTATAATTGATCACAACCCCATCTGTATTTGAATTTCCGTTGTTGGTGTTTAGGCCTGACAATCCCGATGAATTCGGAAATTGTGCATAGCCTAAAATTGAAGAAGAGGCACTCGAAAATCGAACCGTCCAAATATTCAGGTATCGATTTGGGTCCCATGAAGTTTGGGGTTTAACCGTGCTATTTACTGCAGATTGAGACCAAGAGGTAGTACTTAAATTAACTCTGTGAATGCCCGGTTCTGCAAGAGCGACCCCATTTGGGTCTTGTAGTGCTGCGCAGAATTCAATTTCGCAATCAGCACCCACAGAGTTGGAATTGAAACCGGGTGTGCCCGTCATTCTCCTAAAGTCTTCATTCAACACTTGAATTTGAGTCGAAACCTGGGCCGCTGCCAAGTTCTCACCTGAGCCAACCGCATCGCCATTGTGAATAATATGCACGATTACCGGAATGCGAATGACGGCACTTGCATTTCTGAAAGGCGAGTGCTGGTTTTCA
>JAYSVQ010000024.1:0-2825 GCA_043718485.1 Bacteroidota bacterium | reverse complement strand
TTCGAATCACACCCAAAGGAAAATAAGCTTTATAATCTCGCTCAAAAGACAATAACTCGAAGGTTTTAGATTGAAATAATTTTCCAATCAGTAAGAAGAATACTAACGCAGAAAGCGAATCAAGGTAACCTGAACCTGTACCCGAAAAAATTTCATACACACTTCGAAAAAAAATAACCAACATTCCTGCTGCTATCGGAACGTCCATGTTTATAAGTCTATTTTTTATTCCCTTCCATGCTGAAATTAAATAACCACTTCCGCTATACGTTAATACCGGAATGGACAACAATACGGTGAGGTAGCCGAAAAATCGAGAAAAATCATGGTCATCAAGAGACAAATACTCTGGAAAAGCCAACAGCATTATATTCCCAAAACAGAAACCTGCAACGCCAATCTTTATCCAAATTTCTTTGTTCTGGTTCTCCTTTTTTCTTTTTGTATTGTCTAAGGAAATCTGGGGAGGATAACCTAAGCTATGCAATAAGGAAGCGATTTCAGAAAGCGAAACCTTTTTAGGTTCGAAATTGATGCGGAGCTCTTTTCTCGCAAAATTGATTTCAGAGCGCAGCACGCCTTCTTTTATTCTAAATAATTGTTCGAGCAGCCACACACAAGAGGAGCAATGCACCGCAGGTAGAATAAAACGAATGCTTGCTGTTTTCTCATCCTTAAAATCCAACATTTGAGCTGAAATTGTTGGATCATCGAGATAGGCATACTCGGGTCGGGTATTTTGTTTTATTCCCGGATGTTGATTGAGCACATAATAATCACACAGGGAATTTTGTTTCAGCAGTTCATAAACCGTTGCACAACCCTCACAACAAAACCAATGATTATCTTCAATAACAGCGACACTTTCATTGTCAGCACCACAATGAAAGCAAAGACTTTCAACCTTAGGAAGATTTTTTACCTGAGTGGCCAGACCCAATGACATTGACGTTGTTTTCTGAGCCTGCAAGTTGATTTAAGGCCGTTATATAAAAAATGATATTAATCAGTTTTAGCCTTCTTAACCTTAAATCATTCGACCAAACCACCAAATTAAAACCAGCAAGGTTAGCCAAAAAACCAACCATCGAACCGATTGCCGGCCAAGGCTCTTTTCAACTTTTTCGGTTAGGGGCAATTCATGTATCCAATTGTAGCCTTTAAAAGCCGAGTAGGCAGTTGCCAATAAAGCAAGAATCACGATCAACTTAAATGCAGCACCGATTCCAAGCATTAGATGAAATCTTTTAGCAAACCTGTGGCCCCACAAACAAATCCGCCTTTTTCATTTTGGGTAATTAACCCTACCTCATGATAAGGGTCGTGTTCAAAAAATACGATTACCTCTTCTTTAGCCAACCAAGGAAATAATAAAGTACGCTCCTCCATGGTAACTAAAGGTCGCACATCGTAACCCATCACATATGGCAAGGGTATATGTCCAAAGGTGGGGATTACATCTGCAGCGTAGAGCACGCGTTTCCCGTTTATAGATATAAGCGGACATTGTTGCCCTTCTGTATGACCATTAAACACGCGCAATGAAAAGTTAGGATACAATTCCATTTCCCCATCGAGCAACTTTAAATTTTCATTTTCAACTAAAGGCTTTAGGTTTTCCTCAAAAAAACTTGCTTTCTCTCGCGCATTTGGATGCAGCGCCCATTCAAAATGCGATTTCTGAATCCAATGGATTGCCTTTTCAAAAACGATTTCTGCTTTCTCACCTGATGCATTCCATTTTGTAGAGCCGCCGCAATGGTCAAAATGGAGGTGGGTTAAAACCACATCTGTTACATCTGACAAAGAAAACCCTACTTTATTTAGGGAACCCTCTAAAGTTGAATGCGCATGGTCGACAGCATATAGCCCTTTAAACTTGTCGTTGTATTTATGGCCCAATCCGTTGTCGATGAGAATGAGCCGTGCGCCATCCTCAACAAGCAAACAGCGCATTGCCATATAAATTCTGTTCTTTTCATCGCTTGGGTTTGTCTTTTCCCACAAGGGTTTAGGAACCACGCCAAACATTGCGCCACCGTCTAATCTAAATTGTCCGGTTTCTATTGAATACAAATTCATTGGGTGAAATTAATAAGATAATGTGGCCAAGGGGGATGTAGACTAGGATTTCTTTTACCTGAACCCTTTTTTTTATTTTCCGTTTAAACCAAAATTCCAGGCAACGGTCAAAGGGCATTAAAAACACAAAACCATGAAAATGAACAACAAATTCTTTCAACTGACTTTAGGCTTAATGCTGTCGGTATTTGTAATGCCGTCTTGCTCGCGAACGCTTAATGGATCAGGCGACTATATTACTGAAGTAAGGGAAGTCTCTTCCTTCCATGAAATTGAACATGCCGGCTCATTTGAGATTGAGGTTTTTAAAGACAGCGTTCAATCCCTGAGTATTTATGCAGAAGACAATGTTGTAGCTGAAATTGAAACCGAGGTTAATGATGGAAGGTTAACGCTACAATTTGATGACCAATTCCGCAGATTTCTAATTAAACCGGTTACCATTAGAATCGGTTCACCTTTGGTTGACGGCATATCATTGACCGGTTCTGGAAATATAAATTGTGAAGATACTTTCGAGGCATTGAAAGCTGAAATTGAAGTGGTCGGTAGTGGAAACATTACTTATAATTCCACCTGCACCGATTTAGATGCAACCATTACCGGATCCGGAGATATTACCCTCTCGGGTAATGCTGCAAAAGGGGATTTTGAAATTACAGGCTCAGGAGACATTCATGCTTTTAATATGGAAATTGGAGAGGCGACAGTTGAGATAACAGGTTCGGGCGATTGTGAAGTGA
>JAYSVQ010000230.1:0-5528 GCA_043718485.1 Bacteroidota bacterium | reverse complement strand
CTTAAAATCAAGGGGTAAATTAGCCTAGATTTTTACAGGATTAAACTTAGCAAGCCGTTGTTTCACAATACTGAACCCTTTTACGGATGGCTACCTTGGTACGACCCCGAGGAAGACGAAAATTCGCCCTTTTATGGGGAAAAAGAGGAGCAGGATGCACCAGGCCCCTACTTATATAATTTTCCGGCAAACCCTTTTTGGGATGATTTCGGCTCAGAAAGCTTATTAGTTAAGATTTTGTTTGTGAGCTATGAAGAGGGTTTTGCAATAATAGAATTGTTTGGGGAATGGAATGACCTGCACCTAAACGATTTTAAAATGCTCGCAGAAAATGTGCTTACGGTAATGATTGATAGCGGCATTCAAAAATTCATTTTCATTTGTGAAAACGTATTTAACGTTTACTATGGTGATGATGATTACTATGATGCCCTGAGTGAGGAATTAGAAGAGGGCTGGTTATGTGTGATTCGCTGCAGGCCACAAATGATTGAAGAATTAGACCGATATGGCATCGACCGTTATTTATTTAGAAGTGCATTGTTAGATGATGTTTTGTGGAGAAAACTGAAACCCTATGAGCTCTTTAAAATTGCAGATGAACTTATCAATCGGCTACTCCTAAAATAAAAAAGCTCCATTGCGCATGGAGCTTTTTTATTTTGAGATTTGGCAATCAAAATACGTATTGAAACTGAGTAGTAAACTTTCGTTGCTCGGCCATCATACCCGGTAAAATTACATATTGTTCATTGAACACATTTTCAAGGTTGAAAGTAAACTTTGCATTCTCACTAATTTGGTAGCTGAATACAAAATCAAAAACCTGATATCCTAAACCATACGTCCTTACATAATAGTCAGCACCCGGAATGGCGATATTTAAAAACTGGTCATAATTTCTCATCGCACTCTTGTATTGGTAATTACAAGAAAGACCCAATTTTTTGTAAGAAAGGGTGGCCTGTCCCCGAATCGTAAGCTTATTTCTGTATTTTAAAAATGCGGGGTTGTCAAATTTGGTTCCGTTAATGAATCCTAATAACTCGCCTAGCTTTTGCCCAGGAGTTTGGTCATCCCCTAAATACACTTGCTCGGAATCTGAGGCTGGGTTTAAGTTTTTGGGTTCGAGAAGGGTTACCCCGCCTGAAATGTCTAAGCCAATATCATAATAATTGCCTGAAACCATTCCGGTGATTTCCCCCCCTTTTATTTGGGCATGGGTAACATTGTATGCCCAGAAAACAGGGGAAAAGGTAAAGCTCTCTGGTTTTTTAGCGCCAAATTCAATCATGTTGTCAAAGTCCATAATAAAAGCACATGCATCCAAAAAGCCAAACGCATTTTTGGTTTTGGTGGAACCCAATTTAAATCCCTGACGAATCCCAATTTCAGAGGAATACCCGTTTTCCACTAATAAATCCGGGTTGGGGCTCACTACAAGCGCTCCGCCCGTTGTGCTTGTGTATCGCTCAGCAACCGATGGGGCACGAAATGCCATGCCATACGATGCCCGAATGTTGTTTCCCGGAAAGGTATTGTAATTCAAGCCTGCACGCAAAATAGGGGCAAATTTTGAATAGCCGTCGTCATATTGAATGGATTCAACCCTGCCGCCTAAGGTGGCATTTAACTTGCCTTCAAAAAATTTTGTATCGAGTTGGGTGTACCCGGCCAAATTTATCATATAATGCTTTCCGCCATACAGACTGTCGCCAATCACACTGGAATAAATTCCGGTAAAGCCGGTTACCCAGGCAATTCTTTTATTCAAAAAACGACTTACGTATTGAATATCGTTAAACCACATGTGGTTGGTAGCCGATTGTCCTGAATTGTTTTGGTTATTCGTTTTTAGCAGACGGCTTTTAAATCCGAAAATATTTCCGTTTTTGCTCAAGTACTTAACCCAGGGGTCAAAGGTAAAGCGGGTGTTTAATTGTTTTCTTAATGTGCTTGAATCAGGTTGCAAAGCACCGAGCGTTGATTTTTGCAAAAGTGAATCATAGCCGGGTAAATAATTTCCCCAATACAAATAGGCACCACTGCTATCTGAAACGTAGCCCGTATTAAAACCAAAAGTAAGGCCTGGTATTTTTTCGGGCCTGAATTTGGCCGTCCACAGGGTTCTGAATTTCTTTTGGTTGGTCCCCATCACATAGCCTGTATTTTTAATAAAATCTACGAGGCCGGTGATGTCATTGTTCTTAATTTTTCGAGAATGAAATGCATTTAAGGTTACCATATTTGCTGCACTTGAACCATCCCAATCCAATGACGAGTTTGCGGGTTTGTCGTACAAAGTCGTTCGCAGGCGAATGCTGGTTTTGGGCTTTGCAGCGGCATCTCCCGTTATTACATTTACCACTCCACCCATTGCCGAAGAGCCATATAAGACAGAAGCTGCCCCCTTCATAATTTCGATTTGGGCAATGTTATCGGTGGGAATCATGTCGAATTGGGCAAAAGATGCGTCTGCGGTAAGCAAGGGAAGGCCATCGAGCATAATCATTACACGGCTTCCCACCCCATAGGCAAATCCTGAGCTTCCCCGAATATTTAATTGCCCATCGAGAATGTCAACGCCGGGGCTTTGTTGCAGAACATCCTCAATCTCGCTGGTGGTTTGCAACTCAATTTGCTTGGGTTTTATGACCTCCATTGAAATGGGAACATCTGCTAATTTTTGTTCGTATTTACCTGCAGTAATAACGACTTCTTCTCCGATTACTCCTTCTTCTACCATTTCAATTTTTAGGTCGTAATCCATTTTCCCGCTTTCTGTTTTCAATAAATAATCGATCGGTACATAGCCAACATAGGTAAAGCGGATTAATAATTCAGCTTTGCTTTCAACGGAAAAAAGAAACTTTCCATCTTCATCAGAAAAAGTCCCTTTTCCCTGATCGGGTACTGAAATAACGCAACCGGGTAAAGTTTCACTATTACTTTTATCAGTGATTTTTCCTTTTATCGTTAGGGTTTGGGAAAAACCAACAGACAAAATGAAGAAAAGGTAAAAGGGGAGGAGAATGGTTTTCATGATTTGATTTTTTGGGTTAAAAAAAAACATCCCGGGGCTTTGGCCCGCATTTCCGTTTTGGCGGCAATGGAAAGGCTTGAGGCTCCGGGATGTGAAAAAAAAATAAAATTTAGAATTTCAATACCTTAACGCTTTGCACGAAATGCGCATCAGTTAGGCTGAATTTTATGAAATAAACACCTGCAGGTTGATTGTCGATAGAAAAATCAACTTGATGCAAACCAGCAGAAAGATTTTCGTTTTGAAGAAGCGTTAATTCTCTTCCCGTAATATCAGATAGGGTAATATTTACTTTTTCTGATTTAGGAAGGGTAAATGAAATTCGGCTTGATGAGCCAACCGGATTGGGTGCTACGCCTAAATTAATTTGCTTGGCTAAATCCGGTTGAGTAGCGGTACCACAAGGCTGAGCATTAATGGGTAGGCCAATTTCTAAAGGAATCGTAAATGATTGGCCGGTTCCGCCAAAATAGGCCTTAGCAGAAATCAAAACTGAATCATTGCTGGCTACAGTTGGGGTGCCTGAAACCACGACACAACCTCTTGTGATGGTTGGAGGAGCCGTAATGTATTTACAACTTGTAACATTACAGGCATAACTTAGGCCATTAGGGATATTCGTAATACTCACCACAATAAATGAATCGAAGGGAACCGTTCCGACAATTGGTATCACTGTGTCGTCAGGGAAAACAAAATGAATAACCTCATTATAGGCCTGACCTACACAGCCTGGAGGTAGTGGATTTGGATAAAAGCCGACTGCTGTATATTGGGTGTCTGGAACACATACTTGAGCCGAAGCATTAAAGCCAAAGGCGATAAAGCAAATTGAGAAAGAGAGGATTAGGAAAATTCTATTCATAGTAAAAGGGATATTTATTGCCCGAAAATACCCCTAAATATTGCATTCACAAAAAGGTAGCGTTTAAGGCCTCGCCAGATATCAACATTTTCGGAAATTCTTTTTCTCAAAACCTTAGAAAACACCCTTTTACTAAAACCAACCCCACTTTTTTTTGGCAGGTAAGGAAATAAAAAGGCCAGCCCTTCTCATTTCAAGTGGGTAATGTTTCAGGAAAAAACCTTCTCCGCTTAAATTTTTGCCTGTTTTCATGCAAAAACGAAATCGATGAAGCGGACAAGTAATAACAGCGCCGGGCTCTACTATGCCATTTTCCAGATTGGCCCCATTGTGTGGGCATCTTGAAGTGATGGCAAATAATTCGTTTCCATCTCTGGCGATGCAAATTTTTCTTCCTTCCACCTCTACTTCGACTATTTTGCCCTCATCAAGAAAGTCGATTCCCAAATTTCCGGCTGATGAAATTCTAAACCATTCGTTTTGTTCTTCACTCATTTGGCAATGCTTCTTTGGTTTTTGTGAATGCCAATACCCATTCTCTATCGGCATCAAATGCAGGTGGGGCTTTCATTTTTCCGGGGTGGGGAGCAAAAATAGCCGTTCTAACGCCTAAAATGCCATTATTTAACAATAAGGCCTGACTTTCGGGCCGCTCAAAAACGTGTTTTAAATCCGAAATTAGGGCAGCAGGGATTTTATTTTCCTGCAAAAGCTGTATAAGGGTTGCTGAAGGGTATTTTGAAATTTCAGCAGCTAAAACAGCATGAAGGCTTTTCCGGTTTTTGACCCTTGCTCGATTCGTTGAAAATGCAGGGTCTAAGGCTAATGTGCTGATTTTTAGCACATCACAAAATTTTCTAAAATGTTTGTCGCTTCCAACGGCGAGGAGAAGCTCCTTTTTGTCCTGACAGAAAAAAGTATCTCCATAGGGCGCAATATTGGGGTGTGCTGAACCTGTTCTTTCAGGTAAATGATTTGCAACCAGCCAGTTAGTTGCGTAATTGGCCAATGAAGCAATGGCCGTATCGTACAATGAAACCTGTACTTTTTTACCTTTTCCGGTTTTGGTTTTTTCCAATAGGGCGATAAGCAGGCCTTCTTTGAGTTGATGCGCGGCTAACACATCAATAATCGGAACAGGAATTTTAATCGGCCCACTTTCTTTACTTCCATTTAAATACATCAAGCCTGATTCTGCCTGCAAAACAGCATCAAAGGCAACTCTTGGGTCATCTGGGCCATAGCCTGAAATCTCTCCTATAACTAAGGAGGGGAAAATTTCAAGAAGGGCATCGGCATCCAAGCCGAATTTTTTTCCGTCGCCGGGCTTGAAACTTGAAAGGACCATGTCGGCCTTTTCGATTAAAGAAAGGACCAACTTATGGCCCTCTTGAGTGGAATAATCTATAGCGATGCTGTACTTTCCCCAATTGATCGCACTGAAATAGGCACTCACATCTGCATTGGAATTTTCGGATTCTAGTTTCCAGGACCGAGTCATATCTCCTTGACTGAGTGGATTTTCTGCCTTAATTACCGTGGCCCCTAATTCAGCGAAAAACATGCCCACCGATGGCCCGGCTAATACACTGGCAAGTTCGACTATAACAAAATCAGAGA